>CAZSQE010000345.1:0-3145 GCA_964608905.1 uncultured bacterium
GTGTGGCTGGAGGACGACCCGCGCTTCAACGCCGGCACCGGCGCCAACATCCGCCTCGACGGCCGCACCATCCAGATGGACGCCGCGGTCATGTGCGGCGACGGCCGCTTCGCCGCCGTCGGCGCCATCGAGCGGGTGAGGAACCCGGTGCGGGTGGCGCGGGCGGTCATGGACTCGACCCCGCACCTGTTCCTGGTCGGCGAGGGCGCCACCCGCTTCGCCCACCGCATCGGCTTCGCCGACGTCGTGCCGACGAGCGCGCCGGCCGAGGCCAAGTACCGGGCCCGCATGCGGCGCCAGGCCGAGCTGCTGGGCCGCCGCGACACCACCGTCTTCGACTGGCGCCGCTTCTGGAACTTCGCCGGCGCGATGCCGGCCGACGTCCTCGAGTGGGGCCGCCACGGCGACACCGTCGGCTCGGTGGCGCGCACCGCCGACGGCGGCTTCGCCGCCACCCTCTCGACCGGCGGCACCTCGGTCACGCTCTGCGGCCGGGTCGGCGACGTGCCGGTGTTCGGCTGCGGCCTCTACGCCGGCCCGGCCGGCGCGGTGGCCTGCACCGGCGAGGGCGAGCAGATCATCCGCCGCACGCTGGCGCGCGCGGTCTACGAGCGGCTCGAGCGGGGCGCGTCCGCGCGGCAGGCGGTCGAGGAGGCGGTGCGCATGTTCCCCGAGCGCTGGGACGTGGGGCTCATCGCCGTGGACCGCGCCGGCTGGGGCGTGGCGGCGAACCGCCCGATGGCCTACGGCGTGGGGAACTGACGTCCGTCACAGCACCCGCCACCAGGGCACGGCGAGCACGTCGGGGGTGAGCCACTCCGTCCGTTCCCCGACCGGCGGAGCGGGGCGTCGCGTGAATGATGATCATGCACGCCGCGAATGATCGGCCGGGCAACCCGGCGGCCCCGCGGGGCGGCCCCTACGTCGGGAAGCTCATCACCATGGTGGTGCCCTCGCCCGGGGCGCTGTGGCGGATGAACAGCCGGCCGCCGTGGTACTCCTGCACCACGCGGCGCGCCAGCGCCAGGCCCAGGCCCCAGCCGCGGCGCTTCGTGCTGTAGCCGGGCTCGAAGACGCGGCGCTGCTCGGCCGCGCTCATCCCCCGCCCGTTGTCCTGCACCACGATCTCGACCGTCTCGGTCTCGGCGCGGCGCTCGAGCCGCACCTCGATGAGGCCCTGGGTCTTGTCGAGGGCGGAGAGCGCGTTCACCAGCAGGTTCTCGAGCGCCCACTCGACCAGCTCGGGGTTCAGGTTGATGGGCGGCACCTCCTCGTAGCGCTCGCGCAGCACGATGCGGCTCTCGTCCTGCGGCAGCCGCCGGCGCACGTAGCGCACCGCCTCGCGCACCACCGGCGCCACCTCCTGCAGCTGCAGGTGCGGGGCCGAGCCGACGTGGCTGAAGCGCTGCGCCACCTTGTTGAGGCGGTCCACGTCGCGCTCCATCTCGGCGAGCGTCTCCTCCAGTTCGGCCCGCGGCACCGGCACGACGTCGCCGCCCGGCGCGGCGTCGGCGTGGCCGCGCAGCAGCTCGACCCAGCCCATGAGCGACGACAGCGGCGTGCCCAGCTGGTGCGCGGTCTCGCGCGCCATGCCCACCCAGATGGTGCGTTTCTCGGCCGAGCGCAGGCCGGCCAGCCCCCAGAAGCCGAGCCCCAGCAGCAGCAGCACGCCGACCATGGTCACGACCGGCATCCAGCGCAGCAGGCCGAGCGCCGCGGGCTCGCCGTAGTGCACCGCCCCGAGCGGCGCCCGGGTGTAGAGCCGCAACATCGGCACCGGCGGGTTCATCCGGTCGAGGCGCCGGACCTCGGCGCGCAGGCGCTCGATGCGGGCGAGGATCACCGGCGAGACCGCGAGGCTGTCGCGCAGGCTGTCGATGCTGGCGGCCGGCACCAGGTCCGGGTGCACGACGGTGCGGCGCCACGCGCGCGGGTAGCCGTCCTGGTCGGTGATGATGACCGGGAAGTCCAGGTTGCCGATGACCTCGCGCATGATGCCCTGCAGCTCGGGGTCCTGCGCCGCCGGCCAGGTGGCCGTGGCCAGGAACTGCGCCAGCAGGCGCGAGGTGGTCCGCACCTCGGCGGTCAGCCGCCCGATGGCCTGCTGGGTGAACAGGAACACCGAGACGACGAGCAGCAGGCTGCCCAGGAACGCCGCGACGCGCAGCACGAAGCCGCCGCTGTGGCGGACGCGCGGCGTGGCCGGGGACGCGCCCGGCGTCACCCCTCGGGCACGATCTCCTCGAGCCCGCCGAGGTACGGACGCAGCGCCGCCGGCACGCGCACGGCGCCCGCGGCGGTCTGGTGGTTCTCGAGCAGCGCGGCGAAGGTCCGGGGCAGCGCCACCCCGGAGGCGTTGAGCGTGTGCGGGTGCTCCGCCTTGGCCCCCGCCTCGCGGCGGAAGCGCAGGTTCATGCGGCGGGCCTGGAAGTCCTCGAAGTTCGAGCACGACGAGCACTCGAGCCACGCCTTGACCCCCGGCGCCCACACCTCGAAGTCGTAGCACTTGGCGGCGGCGAAGGAGAGGTCGCCGCTGCACAGCAGCACCTGGCGGTACGGCAGCTCGAGCGCCTCGAACACCTCGGCCACGTCGCGGGCCAGCGCCTCGTGCTCGTCGTAGCTGGTCGTCGGCGGCACGATCCGCACCAGCTCGACCTTGTCGAACTGGTGCACGCGCAGCAGGCCGCGCGTGTCGGCCCCGGCGGCGCCGGCCTCGCGCCGGTACGAGGCGCAGTGGGCGGTCAGCCGCAGCGGCACCGTGCCCGCCTCGAGGATCTCGTCCCGGTAGACGTTCGTCACCGGCACCTCGGCGGTCGGGTTGAGGAACAGGTCGTCCTCGCCGATGTGGTACATGTCGCCCTCGAGCTTGGGCAGCTGCCCGGTGCCGAACAGCGACGCGCGGCGCACCACGTGCGGCACCGACAGCTCCCGGTAGCCGTGGCGCGTGGTGTGCAGGTCGAGCATGAAGTCGATGAGCGCCCGCTCCAGCCGCGCCCCGCGCCCGGTGAAGAGCAGGAAGCCCGCCCCGGCGATCTTGGCGGCGCGCTCGAAATCGAGCAGCCCGAGCCGCGTCGCCAGCTCCCAGTGCGGCCGCGGCTCGGGCTGCTCGATTTCGAGCGCGCCGCCAAGATCGCCGGGGCGGGCT
>CAZSQE010000346.1:0-3141 GCA_964608905.1 uncultured bacterium
GGTGCAGCACGCCGGCGTGGCGCCCGGCCAGGGCCGCCGCGGCGGCGCCGTCCACCGCCTCCAGCACCCGGTAGCCGCGGCGGCGCAGCACGTCGGCCACCAGGTCGCGCACCGCCGCGTCGTCCTCCACCAGCAGCACCGTCTCGTCGCCGCGGTCCTGCGGGTCCGCCGGGAGCTCGGGCGCCGGGACGGCCTCGCCCACGGGGCCGGGCAGGTACACGAGGAAGCACGCGCCCTGGCCGGGGGCGCTGCGCACCTCGATGCGCCCGCCGGTCTGGCTCACGACGCCGTGCACGGTGGCGAGGCCGAGGCCGGTGCCCTGGCCGACGTCCTTGGTGGTGTAGAAGGGCTCGAAGATGTGCGCCTGCACCTCGGCGTCCATGCCCATCCCGGTGTCGCTCACGGTGAGCAGCAGCCAGGGCGTGCCCGGCTCGCCGCCGGCAGGCGGGTCCGCGTCGGCGGTGGCGATGTCGAGCCGGCCGCCCCGCGGCATCGCGTCGCGGGCGTTGAGCGCCAGGTTGAGGACCACCTGCTCGATCTGGCCGCGGTCGGCCTTGACGAAGGCGCGCCGGGCCCCGGGCGAGACGGCGATCTCGATCTGCTCGCCGATGAGCCGCCGCAGGATCTCCCGCATCTCCTCGAGCACGACGTTGAGGTCGAAGACCTCCAGGCGGAGCACCTGCCGGCGACCGAAGGCCAGCAGCTGCTGCGTGAGGCCGGCCGCGCGACGGGCCGCCTGGCGGATCTGCTCGGCGCCGGCGCGCTGGCGGTCGTCGTCGGACATGCCGTCGAGCATGGTCTCGACGAAGCCGAGGATGACGGTGAGCAGGTTGTTGAAGTCGTGGGCCACGCCGCCCGCCAGCCGGCCGATGGCCTCCAGCTTCTGCGCCTCGCGCAGCTGCAGCTCGAGCAGGCGCTGCTCGGTGATGTCCTGCGACGAGCCCACCAGCCGCACCACCCTGCCGTCGGCGTTCCGCTGCGCGTCGACGGTCGCGCGCAGGATCCGGACGGAGCCGTCGGGGCGCAGGACGCGGTGCTCGTAGGTCCGGGGCGCCGTCCCCCCCGCCATGACCTCGCGGATCAGCTGCTCGACCCGGCCGCGGTCCTCGGGGTGCTGGTGTTCCGAGAACATCGCGTAGGTCACCGGGACGCGGTCGGGGGGGATGCCGTACATCCGGTACATCTCGGGCGACCAGCGGCCGGTGTAGGACTCGAGGTCCGCCTCCCAGGTGCCGAAGTGCGCCAGCTCCTGGGCCCGGACCAGGTGCGCCTCGCTCTCGGCCAGGCGCCGCTCCGCCTCGATGCGCTCCGTGACGTCGGTGACGACGCTGACCACGAACCCGCCGCCGAGGTCGCGGGCGCTGATCTCGACGACGCGCACCGTGCCGTCCGGGCGGGCGATGCGCCGGGTGGCGAAGCTGTCGAGGCCCGCCCGCAGCTCCGGCTCGCGCAGCGGGGCGCTCTGCAGCTCGCCGGGGGCGGCGATGTCGCGCACGGTCAGCCGCAGCAGCTCCTCGCGGGTGCGGCCGAAGATCTCGCAGGCGCGCGGGTTCACCTCGACGAAGCGCCACTGCGAGTCGGTGACGGTGATGCCCACCGTGGCGTGCTCGATCACGGCGGTGTAGCGGGCCTCGCTCTCGGCCAGGCGCCGCTCCGCCTCCACGCGTGCGGTGACGTCCCGCGCGATGGTGATGATCCGCCCGTCCGGGAGCAGGGCCGTGTGGGTCTCGGCGAGGAAGACCGAGCCGTCCTTGCGCCGCATCCGCCGCACGCGGCGGACGGCATGGCCCGCCCGGAGCGTCTCGAAGTCCAGCGGCTGCTCGGCTAGGTCGTCGGGCACGAACAGGTCGCTCGCCCGCAGGGCGAGCAGCTCGTCCCGGGAGTAGCCCGACATCTCGCAGGCCGCGCGGTTCACGTCGAGCATGCGGGCCTCGGCGTCCGAGATGCCGATGCCGTCCGACGCCATCTCGAACAGGGCCTGATAGCGGCTGTCGCCGTGCCGGCTGGCCTCCTCCCGGCGGGCGGCCGAATCGGGCGGAGTCGCGCGCCCGCCGTCCGGCCTCCCGGCCCCGGGTTGCGCGACGGGCTCGCCTTTCGCCGCGGGGCGGCGCTTGCTCGGATCGGTCGGGGAAGGGTTCATCGGGTCGGGAGGATCCGTGGGCGCCGGCGGCCGCCCGCAAGTGAGCGGGGCCGTTCCCCCCGGAGGGGGAACGGTCCCGGGATGTGGTGGAGGCGGCGGGAATCGAACCCGCGTCCGAAAGCCGGTCCCCAGGAAGTCCTACAGGCTTGTCCGGCCGTTTGATTCTCGCGCGCCCCCGCTCCGACCGGCGGGATCAGTGGCGCGCCAGCCCTCCAGGATTCTCGTCCTCCGCCCTCGGGCATGGCTTCGGACCAGCCTGCGTTTTTCTGACGCCCGCTCCGGCCCCCGCAGGCGGGGTCCGGGCAGCCGTCGCTGCTCTAGTTAGGCAGCGAGAGCCAACTGCTCATTGGCAGTTGTATGGTCCCGCTTTTTTGACGAGGTCACGGGTCCCCGGCCTGCACTTCCTGCTTCTCGACCCCCGTCGAAGCCAATCGCCCCCTAGAACGGGATGTCGTCGTCCGGGCCGCCGCCGAAGTCGTTGCCACCATTGATGACCTCGTCGGGCGGTACGGCGACGCTCGTGTCCTCGCGCGGTCCGCCTTCCGCGCGACTGCCCAGCATCTGCACCGTCTGCGCCACGACCTCGGTCGAATAGCGCTTCTGGCCCTGCTGGTCCTGCCACTGCCGGGTGCGGATCCGGCCTTCCACGTAGATCTGCCGGCCCTTGACCAGGTACTGGCCGCAGATCTCCGCCTGCTTGCCCCACACGACCACGCGGTGCCACTCGGTCTGCTCCTGGCGCTGGCCGTTCTTGTCGGTCCAGCGCTCCGTGGTCGCCAGCCGCAGGTTGGCCACCGCCTGGCCGCCCTGGGTGAAGCGCATCTCGGGGTTCGCCCCCAGGTTCCCGACCAGGATCACCTTGTTCACACCCATGCTCTCCCCCTCGTTCCATGTCCGTCGGGAGCCGCCCGCCTGAACCGGGGACCAACCGCCGCACCCCGGAGGATACGGTCCGGCGGCGCGCCGGCGCAACGTGCCGGGTTTGACGCCCCCGCGGTCCG
>CAZSQE010000347.1:0-3132 GCA_964608905.1 uncultured bacterium
GGCGAGCGGGCCGTCCGCGCCGGGCGCGGGACCGTGGTCGCGGCGCCGCGGATCAGCCCGGCGGCCAGCGCATCGGGCGTCCGCCCAGCAGGTGCACGTGCAGGTGGTAGACGGACTGCCCCGCCTCGGGGCCGACGTTGGTGACGAGCCGCCAGCCCAGCTCGAGCCGCTCCTCGCGCGCGATCTTCGCGGCGAGCCCGAACAACTCCTGCAGCATCACCGCGTGCTGCGGGCCGAGGTCGGCCGCCGAGTCGGCGACGTGCTCCCTGGGGATGAGCAGGATGTGGGTCGGGGCCTGCGGGTTGTTGTCGCGGAAGGCGAGCACGTGCGTGGTCTCGCCCTCGATCTTCGCGGGGCGCTTGCCCGCGGCGATCTCGCAGAACAGGCAGTCGGCCAAGGCGGTGTCCTCCGGGGTCCGAAGTCGTGGCCCGGCGAGCCTACCACCTCGACGCGGCCCCCGCCGGGCGGCCGTCTCAGGCGATGGGCAGCACGGCGAAGACGACCGCGCTCCAGACCGAGTGCGACACGACGAGCGAGGCGAGGTCCCGCCGCCAGAGGTAGAGCCCGCCCCAGAACGCGCCCGCCACCAGCGCGGCCAGCGTCAGCATGAGGTTCCCCGAGAAGACGTGGACGCCCCCGTAGATCGCGGTCGTGGCCGCGTACCCGGCCAGCGGGCCGAGCCGCTTCTGCAGGGCATCCTGCAGGAACCCGCGCCAGAAGATCTCCTCGCCCGGGCCGGTGACGAAGAGGAGCAGCACGAAGATCCCGGCGCGCGGCCAGCCCTCGCCGAGGCCGTAGATGCCGCCGACCTGCGCGGCCGCTCCGGGCACGACGAGCGGCGCGAGTGCGTCGCCCGCGCGGAAGACCAGGTAGAGGACCGCGGCCGAGGCGAGCCCCTCGAGCACGGCGCGCGGGCCGAACCGCAGCTCCGGCCGCTTGCAGACGAGCGCATAGGCCGTGACGGTCGTGACCGTCAGGCCGATCTTCACCCAGAAGTCGCCCCAGGCCAGGCCGAAGGTGAAGGCCCACCCGGCCACCGCGAGGGCGATCGCCCCCCCGATCACCACCGAACCGTCTTCTCGGCGACCAGGGCGACGATGAAGAGGAGCCCGAAGACCGTGTCGAGCTTCGCCGTCATCGCGTCGGCCGCGTCGGGGATCCCGGCGCGGAAGGTCCGGACCAGCGAGAGGGCGGTCGGCGCCGACAGGACGACCAGCAGCATCCAGGGCGAGAAGGCGCGAACGGCCACCGCCACGACGACGTAGACGTAGGCGGCCAGCATCATCACCGCGAAGCCCGCCAGGGCCCGCCGGTGCCCCAGCACGGTCGCCAGCGTGCGGATGCCCGCGCGGGTGTCCTGGGCGATGTCGCGGATGTTGTTGGCGTAGAGCACCAGCGCCACCAGCACGCCGAACGGGACCGACGCCACGACGGCCTCGACGCCGAGCGAGCCCCGCTGCACCGCGTAGGCGCCCAGGAACATCAGCGGGCCCCAGACCAGGAACACCGCCACCTCGCCGAGCGCGCGGTACTTCAGGGTGACCGGCCCCGCCGTGTAGAAGTAGGTCAGCGCGAGGCCGGCCAGCGCGAGCCCCGCGACGAGCGGCGTGCGGAGGACGGCCAGGCCGACGCCGATGACGGCGGCGAGGGCCAGGAGCACCGCCCCCTCCAGCCGCAGGGTCGAAGGCGACATCAGGCCGCCGAGGATGGGGTGCGGGCGGTACCTCGCCGTCGCCGAGTCCGGCTGGTCCACCTGGTTGCGCGAGTCGAAGTAGTCGTTCAGCACGTTGCCGCCGGCGTGCGCCAGGACCATGCCGGCGGCGACGGCCAGGTAGGCGCCCCAGTGGACGGGGCCGGAGCGCCAGGCCACCAGCGTGCCGAGCGTCACCGAGATGACCGACATGCTGAACGACCAGGGACGGGTGGCGATCAGGTACTGTTGGAAGGTGGGCATGCGGGCATGCTAGCCAATCGGGCGCGGGGGCGGCAAACGCGCGACGCTCGTGTAGGATGACCACCCGGTTCCCGTGGAGGGTCCGCCCGCATGTGGTGGTTCGCCGTCCTCGTCGCGCTGCCCGTCCTGGCGCTGCTGCTCCTGCGCCCGGTCGGGCCGGGCCGCTTCCCGTCGCGCCCCGATCCGGCGCGGGACTACGACGAGGCCCTGCGGCGTGTCGCGGCGGCCGGGGCGCGGGACGGCGCCGGCGTCTCGCCCGAGGGCCGCACGCGCCTGCTGACGCACGGCCGCCGCACGGCCCGGGCCGTGGTGCTGCTGCACGGCCTCACCAACTGCCCCGAGCAGTTCCGGCTGCTGGGCGAGAGGCTGCACGAGCGCGGCGCCAACGTCTACCTCCCGCGCATGCTCGGGCATGGCCTGACCGACCGCATGGATCCGGGCCAGGCGCGCCTCGACGCGTCGTGGCTGTGCCGCGCCACCGACGAGGCGGTGGACATCGCCCGCGGCCTGGGCGAGGAGGTCGTCGTCGCCGGACTCAGCGTCGGCGGGACGATGGCCGCGTGGGCGGCGCAGCAGCGCGCCGACGTGGCGCGCGCCGTGGCCATCGCTCCCCTGCTGGGGCTGGCGGCGGCGCCCGGCCCCCTCACCCGGCCGGCGATGAACCTGCTGCTGGCACTGCCGAACCTGTTCGTCTGGTGGGACATCCGGGTCAGGGCCGACCTGCCCGGGCCCGGGCACGTCTACCCGCGCTTCTCGACGCGCGCGGTGGCACAGACGCTGCGGCTCGCCGCGGGGATCGAGGCCGACGCCCGGCGCGCCGCACCGGCGGCGGGCACGATGGCCCTGGTCACGGCGGGCGACGACGCGGCGACGGACAACGGCGCGGCGGACCGCCTCGCGCGGCGCTGGCGCGCGCACGGCGCGCGCGTGGTCACCCGACACTTCCCGGCGCGGCTCGGCCTGCAGCACGACATCGTGGACCCGGGGCAGGTCGGCGCGGACCCGGCGCTCGTCTACCCCGTGCTGCTGGACCTGATCGCGCCGTAGCGCTCGAACACCGCGAGGAGGCCGCGCAGGGTGTCGGCGCCGGAGCGGTGCCCCACGGCGAGCAGCGCCTTGGCCGCGGCCGCGCGGCGCGCCGCGTCCCCTTCCGCCAGCGCCTCGAGCACGCCCAGCAC
>CAZSQE010000348.1:0-3129 GCA_964608905.1 uncultured bacterium
CCGCCCCGCTCAGCCCCCGGCGCGCGTGTGGTCGAGCACGTTCCCGGAGCGCAGGTCGCTGCGCTTGAGCAGCACCGCGAACGCCAGCCCGACGGCGCCGAGCCCGGCGAACATGAGCATGCTGGCCGTGTAGTCGTGGGTCACGTCGCGCAGCTTCCCGTTCAGCCACGGGAACAGCCCGAGCCCGATGTTCTGGATCATGGTCATCAGGCCGAAGGCCGTGCCGACGCGGTTCTTCTCGACGATGAGCGGCACCGACGGCCACATCGCCGCCGGCACGAGCACGAACGAGGCGCCGAGCAGGAACATGGGCCAGCGCGGCGGGACCATGGTGAAGGCGAGCAGCAGGTAGCAGGGGATCATGAGCAGCGCGCCCAGGATCATCAGGCTGGCACGACGGCCGATGCGGTCCACCAGCCCGCCGGCGAAGGGCGCCAGGCACATCGAGGCGAAGATGATGATGGACGAGGTGCCGGGGGCGGTCGAGAACATGTTCAGCAGGTTGACGAACACGCCCTCGAGGAAGCTCCCGCCCGTGTCCGCGGTCAGCGGCAGCCCCCACTTGGCGTGGAAGAAATCGGTGGACAGCGCGGTGAACGGGAAGATGGCCGAGTACCAGGTCACGCACATCGCCACCACGAACCAGTACGAGGTGCCGAACTTCTTGATGTCGGCGAAGACGATCTTGTCGCCCGCCCCCGCCTCCGCGAGCCCCAGCACCTTCTCGGCCCGCCGGTCCAGGACCCAGTAGACCAGGTTGGCCAGCAGGCTCAGCGCGCACAGGGCCGCCGCCGCCCACAGCGCCGCCTGCCAGCCCAGGCGGGCGGCGATCAACTCCTCGGTGTTGAAGCTGAAAAGGGTGCCGAGCCGGGCGATGGCCAGCGTGAGCCCGAACGAGAGCGCCAGCTCCCTGCCCTTGAACCAGCGCGCCAGGATGGCGCTCTGCGCCACCACCAGCGACTCGCTGCCCGCCCCGAACACCAGCCGACCCAGCCCGGCCACCGTCACGTTGGGCGCCAGCGCGACGATGCAGGCGCCGATGACGATGAGCACCGAGAACAGGAGACTGGCGGCGCGGGTGCCGATGCGGTCGATGAGCATGCCGCCGAGGAAGACGACGAAGATGGCCGCCACCGAGTACAGGGTGTAGAGCCCGCCGATGGCCTCGCGGTCGGTGTCCCACGCCTTGAGCAGCGTGTCCACCAGCGCGCCGATCGAGTCGTAGGCGAAGTAGCTGCCGAAGGTGAGCAGGCCGGCGATGACGAGCACCGCGTAGCGGTAGAGGCCCCGCGACGGGTGGAACGGCCCGGCCCCCGGGATGGATGCGGTCGTCATGCGGCCCCTCCTACGCCCTGGTCTTGAAGTCCTTCCCGATCCAGTTCTTCGCCAGCACCAGCAGGACGAACGAGGCCATGGCGATGAACCCGAAGATGAGCCACATCGGCTCGGTGTTCACCGGCCGGCCGGTCTCGGGCGCCGGGCAGTAGCGGTCCATCATCCAGCCCGAGTAGAGCGCGGGCACGAGCACCTTGGTCAGGAACCACGGCAGCTGGGCCACGCCCATGTACTCGCCGGTGCGGCCCTCGGGGGCGATCTCCGCCGCGTACTGCAGGAAGCGCGGCTGCCACATCGCCTCGCCGATGGTCATGATCACGAGGTAGGCGAGCAGGGTCCACCAGTACGGCCCGATGGCCAGCAGGAAGGTGGGGGCGGCCATGACGAAGGTGCCCCAGATCATCATGTTGTAGACCTTCCGCTTCAGCGTCGCCGCGGCGATGACGGGCGCGAGGATGAAGATGAGGATGGGGTTGAAGTTGGCGGCGACCTCGAAGTACTCGCCGATGGGCGAGCCGGCGAACGCCCGCGAGATGTACTCCGGCAGCACCAGCCAGTTGTAGGTGAAGAGCGTCTGCACCGGGATCAGCGCGAAGATGAAGAAGAAGAACTTCAGGTCGGCGAGCGGGTGACGGGCCAGGAAGCGGCCGGAGGGCGGCGCCAGCGCCAGCGCCACCCAGAGCACGGCCGCCAGGACCGCCAGCAGCACGTTCAGGGTCAGCCCGAACAGGGCCGGGGTCGCCGGCACCTTCCACCATAGCGCGACCGCCAGCGCCGCGGCGATCAGCCACATCTGGAAGGGCGGGTTGCTCCCGCTCGTCCCCTGGGCCGCCTCGGCCGGCTTCCCCCCCGCCTGGACGGCCGTGGCGTGCTCGCGCGCCGTGTCCGCCTTCGCCGTCTCGATCGCCCGCCGCACCGTGCCCGAGGTGAGCAGGAACACGGTGGAGACCAGCGCCAGCACGGTGATGCCGACGTAGAACCAGAAGACGCCGGTGATGCCGACGCCGAGGAACTTCTCGTCGCGCAACAGGAAGGCGAAGGTCGGGAACCAGCCGCCCAGGTTCATGAGGGCGTACAGCATGGCGTAGGCCATGCCCGAGGTCGTCGGCGTGGTGAACTGCCGCACCGCGGCGTAGGCGGCCGGCTGGTACATGCCGTAGCCCACGACCACGACGAGGATGCCCGCCATGGTGGCGAGGTGCAGCGGCCCCCACAGCCCGGCCTGCAGGTTCAGCACGGTGGGCGCGGCGGCGATCATCGTGCGGCCGACCACCAGCAGGACGAACGCCCAGAGCAGCGCCCGGCGCACGCCGAACTTGTCCGGGATGAAGCCGAGGAACAGCATCGCGATGGTGATGCCCGCGGTGAGCACCATGACCATGTTGTGCGCGATGGTGTCGGGGTTCGGCAGGCCGGCGAACACGGTCTCGGAGAAGTAGATGGCGAGGTAGCCCAGCACGCCGAAGTAGGCCAGCCCCTCGAGCATGTAGCTCAGGTTCACGCCCCACAGCGCCCGGGGCGCGTGCCAGACGTCCACGAACGGCTGCGTGATCTCCTTCCACGGGTTCGGCTTCGCCACGCCTTCCCCGCTGCCCGCGTCCCGCGTCTCGTCGCTCATCGTCTCTCCCGGCCGCCGTGCGGCCCGTCGTGCGCGTCCCGCCCTGCGTGGGGCTCGAGGCTATTACGGACCAAGCGGCGCCGGGGCGCGCCTTGACCGCGCGCGCCGCTTGGTCCGGAATAGCCTCGGGCCCCCCGCAGGGCGGGACGCGCACGACGGGCCGCACGGCGGCCGGG
>CAZSQE010000349.1:0-3120 GCA_964608905.1 uncultured bacterium
GTCGAGCCCAGGCACCCGGCGCTAGCAGCGGACCGAATCCTCGAGCTGCACGACGAGCTCTCCGCCGCGAGCGAGGCAGCGAGCGACGCGCGCGCCAAGCTCGCCGAGGCGGCCGCGACCGCCGAGGCGGCCGAGCGGCTGTCGAACGAGGCGGACGCCCGCCTCGAAACGATCCTGGGCGAGATGCGCGCTGCGCTGGGGTGAGCCATGCGCCCGGCCGTCCTCGCAAACGCCGATTTCGCGCGCATCCAAGCGTTGCCGCGGCGGACCGTTTCGGCCGCCGACGCGGACGCCTGGTCGCGCGTCTTCACGGCCGAGTTTGCGAGGCGGCCGGGCGCGGTGCTGCGCCCTTGGCAGGCCGCCGCGCTCGGCGAGGCCGCCCTGCAAGGCGGCTTGTTCGCCGCGCTGCCGGTCGGCACCGGCAAGACGCTGCTCGCCGAGCTGCTGCCCGCGGTGCTGGGCTCCTCGCGGTCGGTGCTGATTGTGCCCGCCGCGCTGCGCGAGAAGACCTTTGCAGACCGCGCGGCCCTGCGCGCGGACTGGCGCTTGCCGCCGACGCCGCCGACCCTGCTGTCGCGAGAAGAGCTCGCCCTGGAAGCGCAGTCGCGGCGGCTGTACGACCTCGCCCCCGATCTGATCGTGATAGACGAGGGCGACGATTTCAGCAACCCCGCAAGCGCCGCCGTCCGGCGCGTCGATCGCTACGTCCGCGCCGTGCGCGACGGGGCGCTCGACAGCGCCCGGCGCTCGCGTCATGGCGGCGTCCGCGTGTGCATTCTGACCGGCACGCCGGCGAGGAAAAGCCTGCTCGGTTACTGGCATTTGCTGTGCTGGTCGCTCGACGACGGCGCGCCCGTGCCGCTGGCGCACGTGGACGCCGAAACGTGGGCCGCGGCGATCGACCTGCACAACGGCCGGCGCCCCGCGCTCGGCCCGCTCGGTCCGAACGTGCACGCAGCGCGGGCGTGGTTCCGCGCGCGGCTCGCCGAAACCCCGGGCGTCCTGCTGGTGGACGAGGACTCGGCCGGCGACGTGCCCTTGACGGTCCGGCAGCGCCTCGCCCGCGAGGACGCCACGCTCGACGACGCCTTCCGCGTACTGCTAGTCGAGGGCGAGAACCCGGCCGGGATTCCTATCACGGACGACTGCGATCGCAACGCCCTCTCGCGCTCGCGGCTCGAGGCGCAAACCGGTTGCGGGCTGGTCACCTACTGGGACCCGCCGCCCCCGCCGGCGTGGCGCGAGGCCCGACGCGCGTTCGCGCGCTTCGTTCGCGCGCGCATCGAAGCAACCGCCGGCGCTCGCGTGCCGCTCGACACAGAGCGGCAGGTCACCCGCGCGCACGCGGATCACCCGATCGTCCGGGCGTGGCTGGCCGTGCGCGACACTTTCGAGCCGCGCACGCGGACGCGGTGGCTGTCGCCGTCCGCGCTCGACAGCGCCCTAGACTGGCTCGCGGACGACGCCGGCGCCCCCGGTATCGTCTGGACCGGCTCAGTCGCGTTCGGCGAGCGCCTCGCCAAGCGCGCCGGACTGCGCTACTACGGCCGCCTTGGGCAGACCGCCGGGGGCGAGGCGCTGCTACACGCGCCGCACGGGCGCAGCCTGGTCGCGTCCTGGCCAGCGTGCAAGAAAGGCTTTAATTTGCAGCCCTGGGCGCGGCAGCTGATAGTGATGCCGCCGCCGTCCGCCAAGTGGCTCGAGCAGATCATCGGCCGCAGTCACCGCGCCGGGCAGGCGCGCGCGGTCACGGTTGACGTCCTCGTGACCAGCGGCGCGACCGCGGACGCCTTCGAAGCCGCGCTCGCCGAGGCGGCGCACGTCGCCGATACGGCGACCTTGCGTCAAAAGATCCTGCGCGCGAGCATCCTGCGCGCGTCGCCGGAGTGCACCCCATCGAACCGGTTTCGGTGGGCAACCAAGGAGAATCGGGACAATGGCAAGTGATTTCGCAAGTCGGTTTGGCAAGGCGGCCGTGGCTGCCGCGGCAGCGGCGCCCCGTGGCGCGGGCGGCGGTCGCGGGTGCAAGTATGACGGGATCCAGCCGGCGCGGCAGCGGTTGCCGCAGCTGCCGCCCGGGACGTATGAACTCAAGTGGGTTGCGGCGCAGCCGTACCGCCTGGGCGGCGGCGTCAAGGTAACGTTCGAGGTCGTCGAGGTCGCCGACGGCGGGCAAGGCGTGGCCGCTGGCGTTGACGCTAGCGTCAAGGCTGGCGCGGTTGCGCAGGCAATCCAGGCGACCGCGAACGATACCGGGCTCGCCCAGGTCGTTTCAATGGTGATGGCATTCGCGGGGTACGAGGACGGGCCCTCGTTCTTTGCCGAGCACGACGGCGCGTTCGTCGAGGCCTGCTCGGAAGGCGTGTTGGAGGCGCTCGTCGGGCGCCGCGCTTACGTTCAGGTCACGCGCGGGAAGGATGCGCAGGGCGGTGACTACTTCCGCAATTACGCGTGGGCGCCCGCGGAGGAACCGATCTAGTCGGCGGCCCGCGGCCCTCGAGCGCACCCAATGCCAGTCTTGCTTGACTTTGAATCCCGTTCGCGGGCCGATCTGAAGGCCCGCGGCGGGAGACTCTACTGGGAACACCCGTCAAGCGAGGCGCTTTGCGTGTGCTGGCACGACACACGCACCGGCGCGCGCGGCTTGTGGCTGCCCGGCGAGCCGTGGCCGTTCGTCGGGCGCGTGCTCGCGGCGCACAACGCCGACGGGTTCGATCGTTTCGCGGCCGAGCGTTACCGGTTCGGGGCCGCCGGCTGGATCGACACGAGCGCCCTTGCCCGCCGCGCGGGCCTGCCCGGGGAGCTCGACGCGCTCGGCGTCCAGTGGCTCGGCGTGCCCAAAGACGACGCCGGCTCCCGGTTTACGCGCGCGCTGTCGAGCGTGCGCCGCCCGCGGGCGCTCACGGCCGCCGAATGGCGCGACTTGCCCGACGACCTGCGGCGCGAGTTTGGCGCGCTGCCGCCGCTCGGCTCGGCCGAGCTCGAGCGCGTCGTCGCTTACTGCGAATCGGACGTCGCGATCATGGCCGACGCCTGGGACCGGCTCGAGGCTTGGCTCGGCGTGGACGAGCGCTGCTCGCGGCCGACGAGCGCAACGCCGACGCCGCTGTCGGCGCGGCC
>CAZSQE010000350.1:0-3117 GCA_964608905.1 uncultured bacterium
GCCTGCGCGCGGGCGGCGCGGGACCGGCTGCTGGTGCAGACCCGCTGGATGCTGGTCATGTGCCACATGGAGCGCGCGCTGTACCGCGACCCGGAGCAGGACCTCGACGCGCTGTGGTGGGACCTGGTGGAGCGCTACCAGGAGGTGCGCCGGCCCGACGGGCGGCGTGCGCCGGACTGGGCCAGCAAGGTCCACTTCAGCACCGCGCCGGTCTACTACCACAACTACATGCTGGGCGAGATGATGGCCTCGCAGCTGCAGGCGGCGCTGCGGCGGGAGCTGGGCAACGGGCCCGGCGCCGCGGCGCGCCGCGTCGCGAGCCCCCGGGTGGGGGAGTTCCTCGTCGAGCGGCTCTACCGCGACGGCCGCGCGTACGACTGGCGGGAGACGCTGCGGCGCGCCACCGGCGGCGCGCTGGGCGCGGAGGCGTTCGTGGCCGGGCTGGCGGCCGCGGGCGCGTAGGAGGCGCGACGATGGCGCGGATCCACATCGGCACCCAGGGCTGGTCCTACCCCGACTGGGTCGGCACGTTCTACCCGCCGGGCGCGAAGCAGGAGGACTGGCTGCCCTTCTACGGCGGCGTCTACGACACCGTCGAGCTGGACACCACCTTCTACCACCCGCCGCGGCCCTCGGTGGTGCGCTCGTGGGAGCGCCACACGCCGGCCGGGTTCCGCTTCTCCGCCAAGGTGCCGCAGCGCATCACGCACGAGTCGCGGCTCTCGAACATGGGCGGGCACCTCAAGGACTTCGTCGAGTCGCTGGCGCCGCTGGGGGAGAAGCTGGGGCCGCTGCTGGTGCAGCTGCCGGCCGAGTTCGAGCGCGACGAGGGCACGGTGGGCGTGCTCGAGCGCTTCCTCGCCGTCGCGCCGACCGAGGTGCGGCTGGCGGTGGAGTTCCGGCACGCCTCGTGGCTGGTGCCGGCGACCTGCGACCTGCTGCGCCGCCACCGGGCCGCGCTGGCCTGGACCGAGTGGCGCGACCTGCCGCGCCTGCCCGAGGTGACGGCCGAGTTCCTCTACCTGCGCTGGCTCGGCGACCGCCGCGAGATCGCCCGCTACGACCGGGTGCGGGTGGACCGCGGCGCGGAGTTCGACGCGTGGGAGGCGCAGGTGAAGCGGGCGCTGCCCGCGGTGCGCGAGGTCTTCGGCTACTTCAACAACCACTGGGCCGGCCACTCGCCGGCCAGCGCCGACGAGATGAAGCGGCGCCTCGGCCTGGCGACGGTGCGGCCCAAGGACCTCTGGCCCCAGGGCGAGCTCTGGTAGCGGTGCCGGGTGCGGGTGCGGCCCGGGGCACGCGCTCCGGGCCGCCTCGTCGGTGCGCCGGTCAGCCGAGGAACGGGTACTCGAACGACGTCGCCGGCAGGAACGTCTCCTTCACCGTCCGCGGGCTGATCCAGCGCAGCAGGTTGAGCGGGCCGCCCGCCTTGTCGTTGGTGCCCGAGCCGCGCGAGCCGCCGAAGGGCTGCAGGCCCACCATCGCCCCGGTCGGCTTGTCGTTGATGTAGAAGTTGCCGGCGGCGTAGCGCAGCGCGCGGCAGGCCTCGACGTAGGCGTAGCGGTCGCGCGAGAACACCGCCCCGGTCAGCGCGTAGGGCGAGGTGGAGTCGCACAGCGCGAGGGTCTCCAGGTAGCGCGCGTCCTCGTAGACGTGCACGGTGAGCACCGGCCCGAAGATCTCCTCCTCCATGGTGACGAAGTGCGGGTCCTTCGCCTCGATGATGGTCGGCTGGACGTAGTAGCCGGCGCGCTTGTCGCCCTCGCCGCCCACGAGCACGCGGGCGTCGTTCGACCCCTTCGCCAGGCCGATGTAGCGCATGATGTTGTCGTACGCGCCCTCGTCGATGACGGCATTGACGAAGTTGCCCAGGTCGCGCACGTCGCCGACCTTGATGCGGCCCATCATGGCGGTCACCGTGTCGCGGATCTCCGGCCACAGCGAGGCCGGCAGGTAGGCGCGCGAGGCGGCCGAGCACTTCTGGCCCTGGTACTCGAAGGCGCCGCGCACCATGGCGGTGGCCACCGCCTGCGGGTCGGCCGAGGGGTGGGCGATGATGAAGTCCTTGCCGCCGGTCTCGCCGACCACGCGCGGGTAGGAGCGGTAGGTCCCGAGGTTGGCGGCCACCGTCTGCCACAGCCGGTCGAAGGTGCCGTTCGAGCCGGTGAAGTGGATGCCGGCGAGCATGGGGTGGGCCAGCGCCGCCGCGCCCACCGTCGCGCCGTCGCCGGGCACGAAGTTGACCACGCCGGGCGGCAGGCCGGCCTCCATGAACACGCGCATGAGGTGGTAGTTGGAGAGCAGGGCCGTGCTGGCCGGCTTCCACACCGTGGTGTTGCCCATCAGCGCCACCGCCAGGTTCAGGTTCGAGGCGATGGCGGTGAAGTTGAACGGGCTGACGGTGAAGACGAAGCCCTCGAGCGGCCGGTACTCCATGCGGTTCAGCTGCTCGACGGTCGAGCGCGGCTGTTCGGCGTAGATCTGCGAGGCGAAGTAGACGTTGTAGCGCAGGTAGTCGATGGTCTCGCAGGCGGCGTCGATCTCGGCCTGGTGCGCGTTCTTGCCCTGGCCCAGCATGGTGGCGGCGTTGATGAGCATGCGGTGCTTCTTCGAGAGCAGCTCGGCGGCCTTGAGCAGGATGGAGGCGCGCTCGATCCACGACAGCGTGGACCAGGTCTCGTGCGCGGCCAGCGCCGCCGCGGCGGCGCGGCGCACCTCGGCCTCGCCGGCCAGGTGGCAGCGGGCCAGGACGTGGCCGTGCTCGCACGGCATCACCACCGGCCGGGTGCGCCCGGTGCGCACCTCCTCGCCGCCGATGAGGAGCGGGATCTCGATCTCGGTCGCGGCCTGGCGCGCCAGTTCGGCCTCGAGCTGCGCCCGTTCGGGCGAGCCCGGGGCGTAGTCGAGGCCCGGTTCGTTCTGCGGCACGTCGAAGCGGAACACGCTGTTGTTCATGGGGCTCCTCCGGTTCGCGCGGCTCGTTCGACGGCATCTTGGCAGAGCGACCGGATGGAGGGAAGCGACCCGGCGACCCGACCCGCCCGGCCCGCGATGACGGACGCGGCGTCGCGGGCCGACCAGCGCGGCTACATCGCGGTCGAGTGGTGGCCGGATGAC
>CAZSQE010000351.1:0-3116 GCA_964608905.1 uncultured bacterium
GGGACCTGCTGCGGCGGGGCGCGGCGGGCTGACGCCGCTCAGGCGGGCTCGCCGCGGAGCGTCACCGGCGTGGCGCCGGTGACCCGCAGCCGGCGCAGGGCGCCCGCGGGCGTGCCTTCGGCGGGGAAGACGATGGCCTTGAACTGGCGGGTGCGGGCGTAGAGCTGCGCCGGGTCGCGCCGCGCCGGCCCCTCCACCAGTGCTTCCACCTCGCGCCCGACCCAGCGGGCGTTGGCCTCGGCCGAGATGCCGTGCTGCAGCTCGATGAGCAGCGCCAGCCGGCGGTTCTTCTCCGCCTCGTCCATGGTCTCGGGCACGCCGGCGGCCCGCGTGCCGGGGCGGGCCGAGTACTTGAACAGGAAGGCGCCGTCGAAGCGCGTCTCGCGCAGGTAGCCCGCGGTGCGCTCGAAATCCGCCTCCGTCTCGCCCGGGAAGCCGACGATGACGTCGGTCGAGAGCGCCAGGTCGGGCACGGCGGCGCGCAGCCGCCGCACGACGTCGTCGTAGTCCGCCAGCGTGTGGCCGCGGCCCATCGCCGCGAGCACCGGGTCGGCGGCCGACTGCAGGGGCAGGTGCAGCTGCGGACAGACCGCTCCGCCCTCCGCCAGCACCTCGAGCAGGCGCGGGGTCACGTGCGCCGGGTGCGGGGACATGAAGCGCACGCGCCGCAGCCCGTCCACCTCGCGCACCGCGCGCAGCAGATCGGCGAAGTCGCGGCCGCCGTCGTGCCACGAGTTCACGGTCTGGCCGAGCAGGACGACCTCGCGGCAGCCGCCCGCCACGGCGGCCCCGACGGTCCGCAGCACGCCGGCGAGCGGCAGGCTGCGCTCGCGGCCGCGGGCGTAGGGCACCACGCAGTAGGCGCAGTACTGGTCGCAGCCGCGCTGCACCGGGACCCACGCCCGCACCCCGGGAGCGCGCAGCGGCTCGAGGTCGCCGTAGGTCTCCTCCGGGTCGGGCTCGGCGTGCGCCACGGGGGCGCGGGCCGCGCGCTCGAGCAGGGCGGGCAGGTCGCGGTAGGAGTCGGGCCCGATGACCAGGTCCAGCCAGCGCGAGTGGGCCAGCAGGCGGCCGCGCAGGTGCTGGGCCATGCAGCCGGTCACCCCGAGCAGCACGCCCGGCCGCTGCCGCTTGTGCCGGGCCAGGTCGGTGATCCGCCCCAGCACGCGCTGCTCGGCGTGCTCGCGCACGGCGCAGGTGTTGAGCAGGAGGACGTCGGCCACGGCGGGGTCGCCGACCAGCTCGAAGCCGGCGCGGACGAGCACGCCGGACATCAGCTCGCTGTCGGCCTCGTTCATCTGGCAGCCGTAGGTCTCGAGGTACACGCGGGTCATGAGGGCGGCGACGATAGCACGCGGCCCGCCGCCGCGCCCGGGGCCCCGCCGCCGGCGGACCGGCGCACTTGACCGCGCGGGGACCGCGCCGCCAGACTGCGGCCCCGAGGAGGAGGCATGCCGACCCGACCCCAGCGCCAGCTCGACGTCTTCCCCAATCCCAGCCCGGAGCGGGACTACGTCATCCGCCACGAGTGCCCCGAGTACACCGCGCTGTGCCCGGTGACGGGGCAGCCCGACTTCGGCACCATCCTGGTCGTCTACACGCCGGACCGGCTGTGCGTGGAGCTCAAGTCGCTCAAGCTGTACCTGTGGTCCTTCCGGAACGAGGGCCACTACTTCGAGCAGGTCACGAACCGCATCCTCGACGACCTCGTCCGGGCGCTGCGCCCGCGCAAGCTGGCCGTCGTCGGGCGGTTCAACGTGCGCGGCGGCATCGCCAGCACGGTCGTGGCCCGCTACGAGGCGCCGCCGCGCCGCCGGCGGGCGGCCCGGGAGCGGACCGCGACCCGCGGCCGCGCTGCAACCCGCGGCCGCGCCGCGCGTAGGTAGGATGCCGCATCGCGGCCCCCGGCGTCGGCCGGGCACGGGAGTCCGATGAACGCGTTCCTACTCCTGTCCACGCTGAACCTGTCGCTGGGCGGGCTCATCTTCCTGTTCGGGTTCCTCATCCTGCGGGAGAACCCGGGCCAGCGCCTGAACCGCGTCGTCGCCCTCATGCTGTTCTTCGGCAGCCTGGGGGCGGTGTTCGCGGCGCTCAGCTTCATGGCCGCGCGGGCCGGCGGCGCGCCCACCGCCCTGCGCGACCTCTCCTACGTGTGGGAGCTGTTCTTCCCCACGCTCTTCCTCTTCGCCAGCCTGTTCCCGGAGGAGCGCGCCTACGTCCGCCGGCCGCTGCTGCGCCTCGGCCGGCTGCGCCTCGGGGTCACGCCGCTGCTCTTCGTCCCGCACGCCTTCCACGTGGTCTTCGTGCTGCTGGCCTCGTCGTGGAGCGTCGGCGGCGGGAGCGACGCCGGCGTTCTCGGCGCGCTGGGCACGCTGAGCGGCCTGCTGGTCCGTTTCTTCCTCTACGTGCACCGCACGCTGTTCTCGCTGGTGAACCTCGGCTTCGGGCTGGCCACCATCGCCCTGCTGTTCGACTCGTACCGGCGGGCGCGGGTGCCGCGGCTGCGCCGCCAGGTCGGGGTCGTGGCGGCGGGGCTTTCGGCCTGCCTCGTGCTCTACAGCCTGGCGAGCCCCATCCCGACCCTGCTCGGCTGGGAGACGGGCGAGGCCCTGCGCGCCAGCCTCGTCTTCGCCGCGCTCACGCTCGGGCCCGGCTCGATCGCCTACGCCGTGGTGCGCCACAAGTTCCTCGACGCGCGCATCCTGGCGCGTCGCGGCATCCTGTACGCGCTCGTCTCGGCGGCGCTGGTGGGCGGCTACGTGGCGGTCGCCCCGCCGCTCACCCGGGCGCTGAGCGGCGTGACCGGCGGCGACATCCGCATCTTCCAGTCCGTGCTGCTCGTCGTGGCCCTGGCGCTGTCTCAGCCGGGGGTGGCCTGGCTCGAGCACCTGCTCGACCGCTCGTTGCTGCGCGACCCGTCGGACTACCGCAACGTGCTGCGCCGGTTGGGCGCCGAGCTGCAGACCACCATCGACCTCGACGCCCTGCTGGGCCGCACCATCACCACGCTGACCGAGGCGATGATGCTGCGGGCGGGGCACATCGTCGTCTTCGGCCGCGGCGCGCCCATCGCGCGCAGCGGCACGACCAGCGCGGCGCCGAGCGCGGCCAGGAAG
>CAZSQE010000352.1:0-3115 GCA_964608905.1 uncultured bacterium
CGGGTGCAGCGGCGTCCCGCCGGGCAGCAACGCGACGAGCGGGCCATCGTCCAGCCGCAGGACGATGGCCCGCTCGTGCACGGCGGCGACGCATCCGCTCCGGTCGCCGCCGAGGCAGGCGGCCGCGAGGGCACCGGCGCGGCGCGCGCGCATGGCTATCGCTTCGCGCGCCGCTTGGCGGTGCCGGCCTTCCCGGCCTTGCGGCCGTGCAGCGCGGCCGCGTAGGCGCCGGCGATGTCCCCGAACTTCGTCTTGCGGAACTTCGCCTTGAGCTTCATGAGCTGCGCGTAGCGCCGGTCGTCCACGAACGCGACGATGCGGGCGATCGAGGACTCGCCGTCCACGAACCGCCACGGGAAGCAGCCGACCTGCACGCGCTGGTTCAGCAGCAGGTCGATGTCGCCGCCCAGGCACTCGGCGTGGATGATGCCGCGGTTGAACATCTCGAGGTGCATGAGCTGGTACTTGCTGTCGTCGAAGAACTCGGCCAGCGGCTTGCCGTACCTGGCGCGGAAGTGCGCATCGGCCTGGCGGGCCTGGCGCGGCATCCAGTCGCGGATGATGGTGTTCATCGGGTGGTCGGCGCTGCCGCAGTCCACGCCGATCCAGCGCAGCTTCTTCTTCTTCGCCCACTGCGCGAACTCCCGGTCCGGCCCGGGGTGCTTGACCATGTAGGCGATCTCGTCGGCGGTGGGCTGGTCCCAGCCGTAGTGGTGGAAGCCGGTGTGGACGATGAGGATGTCGCCGGTGCGCACCTCGACGCGCTCCTCGACCATCTTCGAGGTGTAGACGTCGTAGGGCCCGCAGCAGTCCGACAGGTCCACGATGGCCGCGTCGTGGACGAGGAAGTCCATGTCGAGCGAGGCGATGTCCTTGCCCGGCGTGTAGAAGTGGATCTCGCCGTCGAGGTGCGTGCCGAGGTGGTTCGAGTGGGTGAGCAGCTGGCCGTTGGCGCCGTTGGGCGCGAGGCGCTTGAAGTACTTCACCTGGAGCGGCTCGTAGGTCGGCCACGCCGGGGTGGCGATGCCCAGGGGGATCGTCAGGTCGATGATCTTCATCTTCTCCTCCGGTGCGGGACGGCGCCGGAATACCCGCCGACGGCGGGTCCGGGCGCGCCGAGGGACTCGGCGAACGCGAGCAGCGCGGCGCGGAAGCACGCGAACGGCGGCTTCACCAGCCCGGCGCCGACCATGCCGATGCCGGGCTGCCGGTGCGCGATGCCGGTGTTGACGACGGGCACGACGCCGGTCTCGACGACCTTGAGCAGGTCGATGCCGGTCGCCGTGCCGCGAAAATCGAGCGCCGGGATCCGGTAGACCGGATGCTCGGCGAGGGTGATGTCGTACATGCGGCGGGTGAAGCCCAGCGCCTGCGCCGCGGTGCCGCCGACGAACTGCACGATGGCCGGCGCCGCCGCCATCGCCATGCCGCCCAGCCCGGCGGTCTCGGTGATGACCGAGTCGCCGATGTCGGGCGCGGCGTCGGCGGCGGTGAAGCCGGGCAGGTAGAGCCCGTCCACCATCGGCGCCGGTGCGGTGAACCAGCGCCCCGGCAGCGCCGCCACCTGGATGCCGAAGTCGGTGCCGTTGCGGGCCATGACACTGATCATGCTCGAGCCGGGGACGCCGGCGGCCGGGTCGAGCGAGCACTTGCTCGCCGCCATCGAGAGGTTGAGGAAGAAGTGGTCGTTGCCGTCGAGGAAGCGCAGCACCGCCGCCGTCTCGTCCGTGCTCGCGCCGGTCCGCACCAGGTGCGGCGCCAGCGCGCGGATCAGGAGCGAGGTGGCGGCGCGGTTGCGGTTGTGCGCCTCGTCGCCCATCTGCAGCGCCTGCGCGATCAGGCTGCGCAGGTCGAGCGGGCCGTGCGATCCCAGCGCGCGCGCCAGCGCCGGCGCCAGCGTCCTCTCCATCCAGCGCAGGCGCGTCAGCACCTCGTCGTCGTAGGCGCCGTAGCGCAGCACCTTGCCGAGCCCCTCGTTGAGCGTGCCGTAGGCGCGGTTGCCGAACGTCGCGTTCTCGAGGATCCACACCGGCATCGAGGCGGTGACGACGCCGGCCATCGGGCCCACGGCGGCGTGGTGGTGGCAGGGCGCGAACGTCACCTTCCCCGCCGCGGCGATCGCCGCCGCCTCGTCGGGCATCTTCGCCAGGCCCTCGTAGACCAGGCCGCCCATCACCGCACCGCGCGTGGGGCCGCTCATGTGCTCCCACGCGACCGGCGGGCCGGCGTGCAGCACGAGGTCCCGGCGCATGCCGGGGACGACGTCGAGCGCGCGGCCGATGCCGACGATCACGGGCTTCGCCGCCAGCAACCGCTCCACCGACTGCTTCGTCGCCGCGGCGACGTCGGCGCGCACGGCGCCGTCGGGGCCGAGGCAGCGGTCCAGCGCGTCGAGCAGCGCGGCGTCGCCGCCGGCGGCCGGGCGCCAGTCCACGTCCACCGCCGTGCCGCCGGCGCGGCGCAGGTCGGCGGCGAAGGAGGCCAGGCCCACGTTGACCACGTCCAGGTCGGAGCCGAACAGCTCGAGCACCTTCTCGACGTTCATCGCCCGGCCCGCCCCAGCACCGCGGCCGCGAACGACGCGGCGCGCCGGTTGTCGGTCTCGACGGTCACGCCCGCGTCCGCGAGCCGGCGCACCTGGGCCTCGTAGCCCTGGGAATCCTCGTCCGTGCCGGTGACGGACGCGACCGCGACCAACTCGCGTCCCGGTGAGCGGCGGCGCACCTGCTCGAGACCCGCCGCCAGCACCCCCGCGGGATCCGCGTGCGAGCCGTAGCCGATGACGCAGTCGAAGAGCAGCAGCGCCGCGGCGGGATCAGCCATCTCGACCGCCAGCCTCTCGTTGCGCAGCACCGGTTCGATCATCGGATGCGGACGGCCGCGCGTGAAGACGTCGTCCCCGAGGTCGAGCAGGACGTGTCCCGCCACCGGCTCCACGCCGTCCACGCGCAGTGGGCCGTGCTTGTGCAGGTTCGAGCGCACCTCGAGTCCGGCCCGCGTGAGCAGGGCCAGCGCCTCCTGCCCGGTGGTGCCGCCGCAGAAGAGCGCCTTGAGCGCCGCGCCCGGCTCGAGGAGCGCCGCCGCGGCGTCCACGCACGACGGACCCGCGACCGGC
>CAZSQE010000353.1:0-3106 GCA_964608905.1 uncultured bacterium
ACCGGGTCACGCCGCTGGCGGCGGGCCTGCCCGCGGGCCTGGTGATCGAGGGGCCGTAGGCCCGGGCCTCAACGGATGACGACCGCGCGGTGGCTCCGGCTCTCCCCCGCCGCGCGCAGGCGGACGAAGTACACGCCGCTCTCGAGGGCGGACGCGTCCCAGCGCGCGTGGTGCCGCCCGGCGGGCAGCCGGCCTTCGGCGAGCCGCGCCACGAGGCGGCCGCGGGTGTCGAAGACCTCGAGGCGCGCGTCGCACTCGCGCGGCAGGACGAAGCCGATGGCGGCGGCGCCGCGGACCGGGGTCGGGGACACGGGCAGGAGCTGCAGCCCCGTCGCCGCCGGCCCGGGCGTCACACCCGTGGCGCCGAGCACGCACTCGTGGTACTCGCCCGCGTCCAGGTTCCCGTCGCCGTTGCCCGCGCAGGCCTGCGCCTGCAGGGCGCCGCCGTTGGCGGTGCCGTAGCGCCCGACCGCGACGTAGACGGCCGGGGGGACGGCGCCGTACTCGCCGGCGAGGTTCAGCGTGCCCTCCAGCACGGCGCCGGCGGCCCTGTCCGCCGCCCCGGACTGGTCGTACCAGCCGCACCAGTTGTTGCCGCTCTCGTTGGCGAGGTAGGCGCTCCAGGCCCCCACCTGGCCCGACTTGCCCCACGGCGCCAGCCACGCCTCGCCGCGCTGCCCGGCGAAGAAGAGGAACACGTCCTGCCCCACGCCCCCGGCCGCCTGGGTGGCCGCGTACAACTCGGTGCCGTTGAAGTCGAGGTAGAGGTTCACGCCGCCACTGCTGCAGGCGAGGCCCACGCCGGCGTCGAGCGCGCCGTCCATCACGTAGACCCGGCCGCCGCCCCCTCCGCCCGTGACGGTGACGTGCCAGTCGGCGCCACCGTTGTTGTCCCACGCGCCGCTCTCGTAGTAGAGGACGAAGTCGAGCACGTTGACCGTCTGTCCGGCGTCGTCGAACGGGCCCAGCGTGATCCTGAGGCTGCCGTCCACGACGTTGAACGGCGTCTGCACGGCCGGCCCGGTGCCGTTGTGGAGCGTGGTCCCGGCCGGGCGGTAGGCGGCGATGGGCAGCTGCCAGCCGTTGACGCCCCAGTGCAGCCGCGCCGGCTGCGTCACGCCGCCGACGGTGATGGTGATGGAGTCGTCGTCGGTCGGGGCGGTGGGCGACCAGGTCACGCCGGTGCCGGCGCTGCCGCCGCCGGCGCCGACCCAGACGTGCTGGATGGGCGAGCGGCTCAGGTTGCCGTGGACGTCCTGCGCCTCGACGTAGTAGTCGAGGAGCGCGTTCGTCCGGCCGGTGACGGACGCCGCGTAGCGCTGGGCGCGGAAGAGCGGCAGCGGGTCGGTGCGCGAATCCATGTCGCTCGCCGTGCACGCGACCGAGGTCCACGCGCCCACCCCGGCGCCGCCGGCGTAGGTGTCGTTCGCGGCGGCGTCCACGCCCAGCACGCCGTCGTCGTCGAGCCGGTACTCGAGGTGGACGGAGGCCAGCCCGCTGACGTCGAAGACGTAGGTCCAGACCTCGAAGTCGCTCGGCTGGGCGATGGTCCACTCCGTGCCGCCCGGGTTGTAGGGCTCGCGCTGCGGCACGAAGATCGTCGGCCCGGTCAGGTCGGCGCCGCCCGCCACGACCGGCTGGGCATGGGCCACGGCCTGGTTGGCGGCCCGCGTCGGGTGCGAGTCCCAGATGCCGTTCTGCGCCCCGTCCCAGTACCAGTAGTCGCTGGCCTCGGCGTTGAGCATGTCGTGCCAGGCGTCGAGCGTGCCGGCGGCCCCGGGGGCGATCTGCTCGGCGGTGAGGACGAAGTTCCTGGCCGCCGTCACCACCGCCCAGGAGTTGCGGTCGGGGCTGTAGCCGTCCGGGGCGGGGTCGCCCAGCCACTTCTTGAACTCGGGGTCGCCGTTGTCCGCGCCGCTCCACGAGCCGTTCTCGACGTGGATGACGTCGTTCGTGTCGGGCGGGAACATCTCGAGGTAGTCCTCGACCGTGGTGCAGACGAAGCGCGCGGGGTTGGCGGCGAGCCAGTCCACGAACGCCTGGAAGTTCGAGTGGTAGTAGCTCTCGGTGCCGCCGCCGTAGTTGTCGCCGTCGTGGTGGAGCACGACCAGCAGCGGGTGCGCCGGGTCGGTGTTGTGGGGCGCGAGCTGGCTCATGACCTGGTCGTAGAGCAGGGCGCCGAACCCGCCGCGGCCGTCCTCGTTGCCCATGTAGCGGTCGGCCGGGACCGCGATCATACGCGAGACCTGCCCGGTGGCCGGGTCGCGGTGCTGCACGTAGTGCGGCCGGTGCCCCCAGCCGCCGGAGACGCGGGTGGGCGCCCAGAGGTCGGTGAGCTGCACCCAGTCGCCGGGGTCCGGGTTGCGCACGTCGGCGAGGTTGGGCTCGTAGAGGTTCCCGGCGGTGCTGAAGGGGTAGCCCTGCGCCGCGCGGTCGAAGTGGATGTTGTCCACCAGCACCCAGTCGATACCCTCGGCCTTCAGCCCGGGGATCATGCGGGGCGTGAAGGCGTTCTCGGGCGGGAAGATGCCGCGCGAGTAGCCGCCGGCGAACTCGCCCGCGAGCCGGCTGCGGTGCGCCTGGACCTGCCTGCGCAGGTCCACCGTCTCGATGAGCCCCATGAGCGGGTGGTGATAGCCGAAGCCCACCAGGTCCATGCGCGGGTTGCCGAGCGTCGTGGACTGGGCGCGGATGGCGTTCCAGGGGGTCTTCCAGCCCTGGAAGTTGTGGTTCCCCCCCGCCTCGAGGTTGTCCAGGTTCTCGATGAGCGAGCCGGTGAGGCTCACCTGCGCGCCGAAGTGCCCCATCCCGGCGGCGACGCCCTTGTCCACCGCGTCCTTCGGCCAGCTCGTGTACGGGCCGACGCGCTGGTCGTGGATGTCCACCACCGAGTAGCCGTACCGCCCCGCCGCCTCGGTCTGGAGGATGCTCTCGTAGGGCCAGTAGATGGGCTGGTGCATGTGCCAGAGGAAGGCGACGTAGATGGGCGGATCGTCCGTCGCCTCGGTCGGGGCGGCGGCGGCGGTGGCGGCGGTGGGGACGATCGCCAGGGCGGCGAGAGCGGCGAGGATGAGGGCGCGCTGCGTCAGCGACTTGTCGCCGGGGA
>CAZSQE010000354.1:0-3089 GCA_964608905.1 uncultured bacterium
CCTCGTCGCCACGCTCGGCCCGGTGGGCTCGGTGCCCATCGCGTCGGCCACGGCGGCGAGCGCGGTGGTCGTGCTCGCGGGCTGGTTCCTGCCGGTCCCGCCCATCGCCGTGGCCCTCGTCCTGATCGCGGCCGGGACGGCGGTCTCGGTCTGGAGCGCGGGGGAGGCGGAGAAGGTCCTCGGCCACGACGCCAGGCCCATCGTCATCGACGAGGTCGTGGGCCAGAGCCTGGCCCTGCTGTGGGCGCCCCACTCGCCCTGGGCGTTCCTCGCGGCGTTCCTGCTGTTCCGCCTGTTCGACATCTGGAAGCCGCTGGGGGCCCGGGAATCGCAGGCGCTGCCGGGCGGATGGGGCATCACCGCCGACGACGTCATCGCCGGCGTGACGGCCTGCGCGGCGCTGCACGCGGGCACGGCCCTGCTGGCGCTGGCCGGCCATCGGCCCTGGTAGAAAGCCCTGTATCGGACTCTCGAGCAGTCTGCTAATCCTCAGCCTTGCAATTGATTACCAGAATCAGTCATCAAGGGGCTTGCGTTCCGGGGGGGGCATGGCCGATAGTCCTTGTGTCTTCGGTCGGCTTGGATGTTCGTCAGACGTCGATTCCGCCAGGGAGACCTGGCGGTTTTCGTTTGAGGGACCCGCCGGCTGACCGAGCACGGCCATAGCGGCCGAACGCGGCCGCCGCGTGAAGAGGCGGCAAGTGAGGGATCCTCGGATCCCGGTTTCAAGGAGTCTCAAGTGGCTCGTGGTACGGTGAAGTGGTTCAACGAGGCGAAGGGTTTCGGTTTCATCTCTCAGGAAGGTGGCGAGGACGTGTTCGTGCACTTCTCGGCCATCCAGGGCGAAGGTTTCAAGTCGCTCGCTGAGGGCGAGGCTGTGGAGTTCGACGTGACGAAGGGCCCGAAGGGCCTGCAGGCGTCGAACGTGCGCAAGCTGTAGCCCCGAGAACCACCTCACGCTGCGGGCGGCACCCGAAAGGGCGCCGCCCGTCGGCGTCTTCGGGCGGCACCCCGGCCGCCTGGCCCCGCGGACGCCCGCGCTTCCGCCGCTCCGAGGGGAGCGTCCTTGCGGCCGATCCGAGCGGACGTCGCGGCCGGCGGACCACACGGTCCCCGGGCGACTTGACCGGCGCGCCTGCCGGTCGCACGCTGGGCAGCCGCTGTGGCCGCGTCGCCGCTCCCCGCACCGACCCGGAGGTCCTCCGATGCGCTCCTTCGTCCTCGCCCTAGCCCTGCTCGCCGTCCTGGCCGTCCCGCCGCCCGCCGCCGCCGCCGGGACCGGCGCCTTCCAGATCGCGCTCTTCAGCCCCGCCCAGCTCCTCCCGCCCGAGGCGAACGTCGTCGGCGCGCGCGTGGACCTGCTCTACGGCAGGAACCACAACGTGATCGGGATCGACCTGGGGCTCGTGAACCACAGCACCGGCATGGAGGTCGGCTGGCAGCTCGGCGGCGTCGGCTACGTGGAGCAGAGCTTCACCGGCTGGCAGGACAACGTCGTCAACGTGACCCAGGGCACGTTCACCGGGTTCCAGTCGGGGCTGTTCAACCACGCCGCCCGCACCACGACCGCCTTCCAGCTGGGCGGCGTCAACCACGGCGGCGAGGTGGTCGGCTTCCAGCTCGGCTGGGTGAACGTCACCGACTCGATGCGCGGGCTGCAGATCGGCGTCGTGAACTGGACGAAGCAGATGCACGGGTTGCAGATCGGCGTCGGCAACATCATCGAGAAGGGCAACACCCCCTTCCTGCCGGTCGTGAACTGGTCCCGCTAGCGGGCCCGACGGACACTCCCCAAGGACGGGTCGCCATGCAGATCGAGATCGTCACCATCGGCAACGAGGTCCTCTCCGGCCGCACGGTGGACACGAACTTCGCCTGGCTGGCGCGCGCGCTGGAGCGCGCCAGCGTGCAGGTGGCCTGGCACACGACGGTGGGCGACGCGGCCGAGAAGATCGGCGAGGCGCTCAAGCGGGCGCTCGAGCGCTCCGACGGCGTGGTGATGACCGGGGGGCTCGGGCCCACGCCCGACGACCTGACGCGCAAGGCCATCTCCACGGTGCTGGCGCGGCCGCTGCAGCTCGACGAGGCGGTGCTGGCGCACGTGCGCGAGCGGGCGCGGCGCTCCGGGCGGCGGCTGCCGGCCACGGTCGAGAGCATGGCGCTGCTGCCGCGCGGCGCCGAGGCGTGGGTGAGCCCGGCCGGCTCGGCCCCGGGGCTGCTCATCCTGCAGGGCGAGAAGCCGGTGATCCTGCTGCCCGGCGTGCCGGGCGAGATGGAGTGGCTCGCCGTCGAGCGGGTCGTGCCCTACCTGCGCGGGAAGACCGGGCGCCAGGTGGAGACGTTCACCCTGCGCACCTTCGGCGCGTTCGAGAGCCAGCTGCACGAGCGCATCGGCATGCTGCCGCAGCGCTGGCCCGGCGCCGCGCTCGCCTACCTGCCCAGCTACTTCGGCGTGGACCTGCGCGTGACCGTGGCCGGTCCGGCCGGGCCGCAGGTCGGCGAGGTCGCCGCCCGGGCGCGCGCCGAGCTGGCCGAGCGGGTCGGCGCGGTGGTCTACGCCGAGGACGACCGCACCATGGAGGAGGCGGTGGGCGAGGCGCTGCTGGCGAAGGGCTGGCGCGCGGCCACCGCCGAGTCGTGCACCGCCGGGCTGCTGGCCAAGCGCCTGACCGACGTGCCGGGCGCGTCGCGCTACTTCGACCGCGGCTTCGTCACCTACTCGAACGACGCCAAGGTCGAGCTGCTGGGGGTGAGCGAGGGCGACATCGCCGCGCACGGCGCGGTGAGCGCCCCGGTGGCCGAGCAGATGGCGCACGGCGCGCGGCACCGCGCCGGCGTCGAGCTGGGTGTCGCCATCACCGGCGTGGCCGGGCCGGAGGGCGGCAGCGACGAGAAGCCGGTGGGCACGGTGTTCGTCGCGCTGTCCACGCCCGAGGGCGAGGTGGTGCGCCGCTTCCAGCAGACCGGCTCGCGCGCCACCATCCGCGAGCGCAGCGTGCAGTACGCGCTCGACCTGGCGCGGCGCCGGCTGCTCGGCCTGCCGCTGGAGCCACAGCTGGACGAGGCGCCGCGCCAGGTCGAGCGCGTAC
>CAZSQE010000355.1:0-3087 GCA_964608905.1 uncultured bacterium
CGGCTGGACGGCCTCGAGGCGCGGCGCGAGGCGAACGTGCGCGAGCTGCCGGCCGCGGTCCGCGCCCGCTACGAGCGCGTGCACGCCTCGCGCGACGGGCGGGCGGTGGTACCGATCGAGAAGGGCGCCTGCGGCGGCTGCTTCCGCACGCTGCCGCCGGCGGTGCTGCAGGAGGCGCGGCGGCGCGACCACGCGCTCAGCTGCGAAGGCTGCGGCCGGCTCATGGTCTGGCCGCCGGGGGCGGCGTAGCCGCCGTCGGCTGATGGGTCTTTCCCCGGGTGCCCCGGGAGCGCGCGCGCCGGAGGGCGCGGGCGCGCGGCGCCTGCGGCCCGACCTGCCGTTCCGGCGGCCGGCCCTCGTGCTCTCGGGCGGCGGCGCGCTCGGCGCCTACGAGGCGGGCGTGCTGCGCGTGCTCGAGGCCGTCGGGCTCGCGCCCCGCATCGTCGCCGGCGTCTCCATCGGCGCGATCAACGCCGTCATCTGGCAGGCGCACGGCGGGGCGACCGCGGCGCTGGAGGAGGTGTGGCGCCGGCTCACCCCGACCGACGTTGGTTTTCGCTGGATCACCCTGCTGCTGCGGACGCTGGGCGGGCTGGTCGCCGTGATCGGCGTGTTCGAGCTGGTCTCGACGGTGGCGGGCTCGCGCGAGCTGTCCGGCTCCTACTGGCTGTGGCGCCGCGCGAGCGCGCGGATCGACCTCGCCTCGACCCTGCTCGACCTGTGGATGTGGGGCTTCGTCGTCGTCGCCGGCGTGCTGGCCGCCGTCTTCTCGCGCCGCATCGAGGGCTGGCTGGCGCGGCGGCCGCCGGCCGCCGACCCGGGGCGGGCGTGGCGGCGCGCCGGCCAGGTGCTGCTGGGCCTGTGGGTCGTGTACCTGCTGGTGTGGGCGCTGGGGGCGCCGTGGCCGCACCGCTTCTCGGTGAGCGTGCTGCTGGTGGGCGGCGTGGTGTGGCTGGCGAGCCGGCCGGGCGCCACGAACCGCTGGGCGCGGCTGCTGCTGCACGCCTTCCTGCCCGAGACGCGCGGCCGCGGCCTGTGGGGGGCGACCAGCCGCGAGCGCGTGCTGCGGCGCACGGTCAACGCGGGCGACGCCAGCCGGCTGGTCGACCCGCAGGTGCGCCTGGTAATCAGCGCGCTGGCGGTGGACACCGGGCGCATCACCCACTTCGTGAGCGGTCCGCCCCCGACGCCGGAGTTCACCCGCCGCCTCGAGGCCGAGCTGGGCGAGGTCGTCTACCTGCGCGAACCGGGGGAGGTGCTCAACGCCGCGGTGGCCTCGTCCGCCATCCCCGGCGTCTTCGAGCCGGTGCGCGTGCGCGGCCGCGACTTCGTGGACGCGGGCGGCTTCACCAACCAGCCGCTGCACGTCGCGCTGGCCGCCGAGGCGGACGCGGTGCTGGCCGTGCTGCTGTGGCCCAGCGCGCGGCCGTCGGTGACCCCGTACCCGGACAGCCTCTTCGGCCTGGCCGGGCGCCTGCTGGCGGTGGCGAACTGGCGCGACATGCAGACCGAGCTGCGCCAGCTGCCGCCGGGCTGGTCGCGCGACGAGCGGCCGGCGCGCATCTGCGTGGTCGAGCCGGACGACGTGCTGCCGGGCGGCGTGCTGGGCTTCGACCCGGCGCAGGCCGCGGCGCTCATCGAGCGCGGCGAGCGGGACGCCTGGGCGGCGCTCGAGCGCGCGGGCTGGCTCGCGCCGGCGGAGCCCGCGCCGGCGGAGCCCGCGCCGGCCTGAGCCGGCGGGCGCGCCGTCCCGGGCGCGTCGCTTGTGGCCCCGCGGGGCTTCGACTAGGCTCGCCGCATGGATGCCCCGGCCAACGGCGAGTGGACGCTGCGCTGCGACGGCGGTTCCCGGGGCAACCCGGGTCCGGCGGCGCTGGGTTACGTGCTGCTCGATCCGGCGGGCCGGGTGGACCGCGAGCGGGGCGAGTACATCGGCCCGGCCACCAACAACGTGGCCGAGTACCGGGCCCTGATCGCGGGACTGAAGGCGGCGGCCGAAGCGGGCGCGGACCCGCTGGTCGTCGTGATGGATTCCGAGCTGGTCGTGCGCCAGATGACGGGCGAGTACCGGGTGAAGCACGCGAACCTCAAGCCGCTGCACGCGGAGGCTCGCCTGGCGGCGATGAAGCTCGGACGGGTGCGCTACACGTCGGTGCGGCGGGAGGCGAACGTGGAGGCCGACCGGCTGGTGAACGAGGCGCTTGACGGGTTCCTGGGTTCCGAGTCTCCCAGGTGATCGCGGGCGGTGTCCCGACGCTTCCGCCTTCGGGTGGTCGCCGAGGGGGCCGTTCGAGGAAAGTCCGAACTCCACAGGGCAGGGTGCTGGGTAACTCCCAGGGGGCGCGAGCCCACGGAAAGTGCAACAGAGAGCAGACCGCCAACGGACGCGCGGCCGCCGTGAGAACGGCGCGGCGCGTTGCGGGCAAGGGTGAAACGGTGCGGTAAGAGCGCACCAGCGGTCCCGGTGACGGGGCCGGCTCGGCAAACCCCACCTGGAGCAAGACCGCATAGAGGGGGAGGAGTGTGTCCCGCTCCGTCATGACCCCGGGGTCGGTCGCATCGAGGCGTCCGGAGACGGGCGCCCCAGACGAATGATCACCACGGAGTGATCCGACAGAATTCGGCTTATGGGGGACTCGGGTTGACATCGCCGTCCGCACGGGGCGCGCGCCGTGCGCGCCCCCGCGGCGGCGCGGGCGGACCCGCGACCGCGCGGCCGCGGCGCCGCTGGCTGGCGCCGCTGGCCGCCGCGCTGGCGGGCCTCGCCCTGTACCTGCCCGCCATGGGCGGCGGCTTCGTCTGGGACGACCACCTGCTGGTCGAGCAGAACCCGCTGCTGCGCTCGTGGCCGGGGCTCGCCCGCGCGCTCACCGCCGACTTCTGGGTCGCCAGCGGCGGCGCCGGGGCGTCGGGGCTGTGGCGGCCCCTGGTCTCGCTCTCCTACGCCCTCGAGGGGGCGCTGTCGGGCTGGGACCCGCGCCTCTTCCACCTGGTGAACGCCGCGGCGCACGGCGCGGTCTCGGGCCTGGTGGCGGCGCTGGCGCTCGGCGCCGGCCAGCGCGGCCGCCAGGGCCGGCAGGCCGGCGC
>CAZSQE010000356.1:0-3082 GCA_964608905.1 uncultured bacterium
TCCACGTCGGCAAGTTCCTCGTCGTCAAGTCCGACCGGGAGTCGCGATGATGCGCCCGGCCGGGCCGGCCGGGCGGCGGTCGTCCGCGGATCCGCCTCGGCGCGCACGGGCCCGAACCCCTGCGCGGACGGACGCCAGGGGAGCGGATGCGGGCGGGCCGCCGGCCCGACGCCCCGCGCTTGCCTCGCCGCACCCCCGTCGGTATCGTCGGGCGGTCCACGAGCCCCGGGCGCGGAGCCACCGCGGCCCCGGGGCGCCCCTTCACTCCAAGGAGAGCTCGATGCGCGCACGTCCCTGGCTGTTCCTGCTGGCCGCTGCCGCCCTGGTGGCGGCGGGAACGGCCGCGGCGGATCCGGTCGGCAACTACCTCTACGTGTCCCCGATGGCCGGCTACACGATCTTCGACGGCGACTTCCGCTGGCCGGCCGGCGATCCCCTCGCCGACGATCTCTATGCCGGCGGCCGGCTCGGCTACCAGCGCGGACCGGCGTGGGCCCTCGAGTTGGCGGGCGGCTACACCCCCACCAACGTGGACGTCCCGGGCGGCGCGGACGTGTCGTTCCTGCACGCCACCGGGAACATCGTGTTCAGCCCCTGGGCCAACCGCATCGGCGGGCCCTACGTCTTCGCCGGCGGCGGGCTCGGCCGGCTGGGCTCGGGCGGCGACGACCTGAACCAGGGCCTGCTCGAGGGCGGCGCCGGCCTCAAGCTCTGGCTCACCGACGCCATCGGCCTGCGGATCGAGGCCCGCGTCAGCCACTGGATGCCCAAGGAGTCCGAGGGCGCGCCCAGCGTGAACTACGTCATGCTGGGCGGCGGCCTGACCTTCGGCATCGGCGCCAGGGCGCGCGACACCGACGGCGACGGCGTGCCCGACAGCCGCGACCGGTGCGCGGCCACGCCGAAGGGCGCCACCGTGGACAAGAAGGGCTGCCCGGCCGACACCGACGGCGACGCGGTGCTGGACGGCATCGACCAGTGCGCCGACACCCCGAAGGGCTGCACCGTGGACGCGAAGGGCTGCCCGAGCGATGCGGACGGCGACGGCGTGTGCGACGGCCTGGACCAGTGCGCCGACACCCCGAAGGGCGCCACCGTGGACGCGAAGGGCTGCCCGGGCGACGCGGACGGCGACGGCGTGTTCGACGGCATCGACGCGTGCGCCGACTCGCCCAAGGGCTGCACCATCGACGCGACGGGCTGCCCGAGCGACGCGGACGGCGACGGCGTGTGCGACGGCCTGGACCAGTGCGCCGACACCCCGGCCGGCCTCAAGGTGGACGAGAAGGGCTGCGTCATCGAGTTGGTCGAGCGCGAGACCGAGATGATGGACACCGGGCGGATCCGCCTGCAGAACATCAACTTCGACACCGGCAAGGCCACGCTGAAGCCGGAGTCGTTCCAGCCCCTCGACGTGGTCGGCACCCTGCTCGGGCAGTGGCCGACCCTGAAGATCGAGATCGGCGGCCACACCGACGACGTCGGCGGCGACGCCGTCAACCGGAAGCTCTCGCAGGCGCGGGCGCAGTCGGTGCTCGACTACATGAAGGGCAAGTACGCGGCCATCGACGCGGCCCGCTTCACCGTGAAGGGCTACGGCGAGAGCCGGCCGATGGTGCCCAACGTGAACGACGCGAGCCGGGCCCAGAATCGCCGCGTCGAGTTCACGGTGCTGAACAAGGAAGTGCTGCGGAAGGAAGTCGAGCGGCGGCGCCTGCTGCAGAAGGACGAGGCCGCGCCGGCCGACACGACCGTCACGCCGTAGACGGACCGCGCGGGGCGGCGGGCCGGGGATCGCTCCCCGGCCCGCCGTCGTTCCGCGCTGGCGGCGCGGGAAGCGGCGGGCCAGCACGCGGGCGCGTCTCGCGGCGACGGGCGAGCCGTGGAAGGTCACGGGCGCCGAACGCGTGTCGCTGCCATGGATCCGCTGCTGGCCGGTGCCCATCGTCAGGGCCCGGCTGAACGGGCAGCCGGTGCTGCTGGCGGTCGGGACCGGCCTCGCGGACCTCGTGCTCGACCCGTCCGCCGCGCGCCGCTGCGGCGTGACGGTGCCGACCGGGCAGGTGCCGATCGCCTGGGGCGCCGACCTGTGGCGGCACGGCGTGCGCCGCGACGCGCTGCTGTCGAGCGACTTCCTGCGGCGCCAGCGCGTGACCATCGACTGGGAGAGGCGCGAGCTGGTCTTCGAGTGACCGGCGCGGAGCGCTTGGCCGCACCCACCCGCTCGGCTATGCTGCCGCCGTGCGGCTTGCCTACCACGTCATGTCGTCGCCCGTCGGGCTGCTCCTGCTCGTGCGCAGCGAGCGGGGCCTGCGCTACCTGGACTTCCTCGAGCGCCGCAGCCTCAAGCGCGCCTTCGCCGCCCACGCGCCCGCCGTCCCCGAAGCCGAGTGGGTGCCCTCACTGCTCGAGCTCAAGCCGGTGGTGGACCAACTCGAGGGCTACTTCTGCGGCACGACGACGCGCTTCGACCTGCCGCTCGACCTCGCCGGTACCGACTTCCAGCTCCGGACCTGGCGGGCGCTGCGCGCCATCCCCTACGGGCAGACGCGCAGCTACGGACAGATCGCGAAGGCCCTGGGGCAGCCGGGGGCGGCGCGCGCGGTGGGGCTGGCGAACCACCAGAACCCCGTGCCCATCGTCGTGCCCTGCCACCGGGTCGTCGGCGCCGACGGCAGCCTCACCGGCTACGGCGGCGGCCTGCCCCGCAAGCGCCGCCTGCTGGAGTTGGAGGCCCGCTTCGCGCGGCTGAACGGCTCCCCCGCCCGGGCCTGAGCCGAACCGGGCGCTTCAGCTCCCGAAGTGGTCGTAGCCCGCGCCGAGCGGGACGACGACGCCGTCCCCCGCGCTGCGCGCTCGAGCGGCTCGTCGGCGGGCCAGGCCGCCTCCTCGACCTCGGCCCCCAGTCCGCCGGCCTCGCACAGGTGCGCGAGGTCGCCGGCGAAGCCGTCCGAGACGTCGATGGCGGCGGTGACCGCGCCGCTCGCGCGGAGGGCCAGGGCCAGCGACGTCCGGTCCGGCGGCCCGAGCCACGCCTCGAGCAGCGCCTCATCCTGCCCCATCTTCCACCGACCATACTCAT
>CAZSQE010000357.1:0-3070 GCA_964608905.1 uncultured bacterium
CGACGAAGCCCAGCCCCAGCCCCGCCGTCAGCGCCACCTCGAAGGCCAGCGGCCGCGGCTCGCCCGCCGGCGCCAGCAGCCAGGCCGTCGTCACGCCCGCCACCGCCACGCCGGTGATGCCGATCACGCGGGTGAGGCGCTCGAAGCGGCGGCGCACCCGCGGCTCGAGCACCGCCGTCCCGGCGCGGTAGCCCCAGCCCACGCCGAGGAAGCGGACGCCGAGGTGGAACAGGTTGTAGGTGAGCCACAGCGCCAGCGCCCCGGCCCACGAGCCGGCCAGCGCCATGAGCACGCCGAGGCAGGCGACGAACGGACGCAGGGTGAACCAGTAGAGCCGGTCGCCCAGCGCGCCGAGGGCGGCGCCCAGCACGCCCTTGACGCGCGCCATGCCGTCCGCGTCGGGGCCGCCGCCGGCGGCGCGCTGCTCCTCGAGACGGGCCACCGCGCCCAGCGCCAGCGAGCCCAGCGTCGGCTGGGTGTTGAAGTAGGCGGTGTGCTCGGCCAGCCGCGCGCGGCGCAGTTCCGGGTCGGGGTAGAGGCGCTCCAGCGCCGGCGCCAGCGCCCACGCCCAGCCCAGCCCCTGCTGGCGCTCGTAGTTGAAGGCGGCCTGCAGCCACAGCGTCCGCCACGCCATCCGCCACAGGTCGAGCCGTCCGAGCCGGTCCATCAGTGCCCCGTCAGGATGAGTACGAACCACGCCACGGTCACCGCCACGAGGTAGCCCACCGCCCGGGTGAGCCGCTGCCGCAGGAACGCCTGCACCACCTGCGCCAGCCCCAGCCCGATCCACAGCGGCTGCGCCAGCGTCCAGGCACGGGCCAGCTGGAGCGACTGGGTGGCCGCGAACGGCGCCAGCAGCCCCACCCCCACCGCCATGCAGATGGCCGAGTACCCTACACCGACTCCGAAAGCGAGGACAACGCCGGCCCCCTGCGCGCGCCCGACGGCGCCCTCGTCGCCGCGGCGCACCTCGGCCTCGCACCAGCGGGCCAGCCCCTCGTTGCGGCGGCGCTGCCACTTCATGAGCGGCGCGCCGAGCAGGGCGGCGGCGAGGCCGGCGAGCACGCCGACCAGCGCCGCCGACTCCTGCACCATGAGGAACGGATGCTGCGCCGCCGTGGCCAGCGCCACGCCGGCCCCCACCACCCCGCCGGTGGCGTAGTCCTCGGGCGTGCGCGAGCCGATGGGCATCGTGCTGGCCGCCAGCAGCTGCAGGACGACGCCGACCTCGAGCGCCACCCGCCAGTCGCCCCAGACGAGGCCGAGCAGCGTGGCGGTCACCAGCGGCTGCGAGAGCATGGTCTGCGCCACCGGCGTGGCGTCCAGCGCGGCCAGGCCGCCGAGCAGGACGGTGCCGAGGACGGGCCAGCTCACGGCGCGACGCCGGGGTCGAGGGCCGCCAGCGGCTGCGGGCGCGCGGCCGGCACGTCCTGCGCCACCAGCTCGACGCCGCGCGCCAGCAGGGCGCGCGCGTCGGCGCGGTCGGCGTCGTCGAGGTAGACGTACTCGGCGACCTTGGTCTTGCCCGGGGCGTAGTGCAGCCCGCCGAGGGTGAAGCGCGGCACGGCCGCGCCCGCCTCGACCAGGGCGCGCGCGGTGCGGAGGTCGCGCACCAGCAGCATGGCTCCGCCGGGACCGGCCGCCTCCGCCGGCCACGCCGCGGCCGCCTCGGCCACGGTCAGGATGCGGACCTCGACGCCGGGCGCGGCGTCGGCCAGCAGGTCCCGCTCCCACGGCGTGGCCGCCACCTGGTCGTCCACCACGTAGAGGCGGGCGAAGCGCAGCGCGCCGCCCCAGGCGACGACGACCTGGCCGTGGATGAGGCGGTCGTCCACCCGCTGGTTCTGCCAGCTCATGCCAGCGGCGGCCGCTGCACGCGGACGCTGTCCCGCGCCTTCGCCATGAGCCGCTCGGCCAGTTCCCCGACCGGGTAGCGGTCGCGGTTGTGCAGGTAGTCGAGCAGGCCCGGCAGGTTGATGCCCGAGACGACGACGATCTCGGGGTGGCCGCGGCCGGCGAGCAGGCCGCACTGCTGGCACGAGCCGCCCGGGAAGTCGGTGAGCACGAGCCCGCCGTGCGGCCAGGCGGCCACCCGCTCGTGGATCAGCCGCTCGAGTTCGGTGCGCGCCAGGCCGGCGTTCGACAGCACGCCGACGTCATCGAAGGGCCCGTAGACCTGCCGCGCGGCCGCGACCAGCGCCGCGCCCACGTCCGCGTGGGTGACCAGCAGCGCCGGGACGCGGCTCACTCGGTGTCGTCGCGCACCCAGGAGTGCGCGGCGCTCTTGCGCTTCATGTGCTCGATGAGGTGCCGGTTGAGGCGCTCGGCGGGCGAGTAGCCGCCGTAGACCTTGACCAGGTAGTTGAGCGCCAGCACCTCGGCGATCACGGTGATGTTCTTGCCCGGGAAGATGGGCACCTCGACCCGCCGGATGGGCACGCCGAGGAACTCGGAGTGCAGCTCGTCGAGACCGACGCGCTCGTAGTTCTCGTCGTTCGACCAGTCCTTCAGGCGCACCTCGACCTCGACCCGCTTCTGCAGGCGGATCGAGCGGATGCCGAAGATGAACTGCACGTCGATGATGCCGAGCCCGCGGATCTCCATGTGGTGCCGCAGGAGCTGGTTGCCGCTGCCGACGATGATGTCGCCCTGGCGCCGGGTGAGCGTCACCACGTCGTCGGCCACCAGCCGGTGGCCGCGCTCGACCAGGTCGAGCGCGGTCTCCGACTTGCCGATGCCGCTGCGGCCGGTGATGAGCAGCCCGCAGCCGTACACGTCCACCAGCGAGGCGTGGACGGTGGTCGAGGCGGCGAGCATGTGGTCGAGGTAGCTGGAGAGCAGGTGCAGGAACGGGGTCGTGCTCTGGCTGGTGCGCATGACCGGCACCTGGCACTCCTCCGCCCGCTGCAGCAGGTAGGGCGGCGGCTCGAGCCCCTTGCACACGACGACCAGCGGCATCGAGAAGGCGAACACGCGGTCCACCGCCTCGCGCAGGGCCGGCTCGGTCAGCGTGGCCAGGTAGGCGAGCTCCGTCTGCGCCAGGATCTGGATGCGCTCGGGCAGGAAGTTC
>CAZSQE010000358.1:0-3065 GCA_964608905.1 uncultured bacterium
CGCGCGTGCCGCGCGCGGCCAGCGCGGCCGCGAACTCCGCCGCCCCGCGCTTGTCGGCGAGCGAGAACAGCGCCGCCTGCGGCCAGCTCACGCGACCTCCCCGCCGAGGCGGCGCACCACCTCGAGGTAGCGCTCCTGGGTGCGGGCCACGACGTCGGCCGGCAGCCGCGGCGCCGGGGGCTCGTGGTCCCAGCCCGCGCGGTCGAGCCAGTCGCGCACGACCTGCTTGTCGAACGACTCCAGCCGCCCGGCCGCGTGGCCGGCGCGGTCCCAGTAGCGCGACGAGTCGGGCGTGAGCGCCTCGTCGATGAGCGTGAGCGCGCCGTCCACGAACCCGAACTCGAACTTGGTGTCGGCCAGCACCAGCCCGCTCTCCCACGCCCGCGTGCGCGCCTCCTCGTACAGGGCGAGACTGCGCTCGCGCAGCGCCCGGGCCAGCTCGGTCCCCACCTGGGCCGCCAGCGCGTCGAACGTGAGGTTCTCGTCGTGCCCGGACTCGGCCTTGGTCGTGGGCGTGAACAGGGCCGGCTCCAGCTTCGCGCCGTCGCCGAGGCCGCACGGCAGCCGCAGGCCGCACACGCCGCCGGTGCTCCGGTACTCGCGCAGCCCCGAGCCCGTGAGGTAGCCGCGCACGACGCACTCGACGTCCACGCGGCGCGCGCGCCGCACCAGCTGCGCGCGGCCCTCGAGCCGCTCCGCGTGCGCGGCGAAGGCGGGCGGGAAGTCCCGCGGCTCATCGCTCACCAGGTGGTGCGGCGCCGCCCCGGCCAGCACCCGCATCCACCACGCCGACAGCGCCGAGAGGATGACGCCCTTGCCGGGGATGGGATCGGGCAGCACCGAGTCGTAGGCCGAGAGCCGGTCGCTGGCGACGACGACGAGGTGCGCGGGACCGGCCTCGTAGACGGAGCGCACCTTGCCGTGCTTCCAGGGGACGAGGCCGGGCAGTTCGACCGCGCTCACGGCGAGCGCGGGGTCCAGGCGGTGCCGGGGCACGAAGGGCCCGGGGCGGGGCGCGTCCATCATCGTCAACTCCCTTCCCGCCACCTCACGGGATGGCGCGGAGCGTGTCAGCCGCGCGGCGGTGTCCCCGCCACGGGCGTGAAGTGCGCGGCCACCCACTGCGGCAGGCGCGCGATGGAATCCACGGCGGGCTCGCCCGGACCGGCGTAGTCGCCGTAGGGGTCGAGCAGGACGAAGTGCAGCCCGGCGCCGCGCGCCCCGCCGCCGTCCACGCTGCGCAGGTCGCCGACGTAGAGCACCCGGTGCGCGGGCAGGCCGAGCCGTTCGAGCGCGATCCGGAAGATGGCGGGCGCGGGCTTGGCCACGCCCTCGCGGTGCGAGTCCACGACGAACTCGAGCCCGGCGCGCACGCCGCAGCGCTCGAGGATGGCCTCGGCGCGGCCGTCCGAGTTGGACACGCACGCCAGGCGCAGGCCGAGGGCGCCCAGCGCGTCGAGGCAGGCGCGCGCGCCCTCGACCGGCCGCGTCCAGAGCCCGGGGTCCGCCTCGTACGCGCGGCAGCGCTCCAGCGCCGGCCCGGCGAGCGGCGCCGGCACGGCGGCCGACTCGAGGATGGCGCGGAAGTAGTCCCCGACGTCGGCCCGCCCGGCCACGATGGCGGCGTCGAAGGTGCGGCGCGCGGCGATCTCGCCGCGGCGCAGCCGCTCCGGCGCGACCGCGTGACCCAGCCCGGCGAGCATGCCGCTCATCCACTCGAAGTCGATGCGCACCAGCGTGCCGCCGGCGTCGAACACCACCGCCGCGAGCGCCGGCCGCTCAGCCACGTCCCGCCTCCCGCGGCGCGTCGAAGACGATGCGCCGGCCCTCCCGGCGCCAGGGCTCGCCGAGGAAGCGGCGCACCGCCGCCGGGTAGAGCCGGTGCTCGGCGGCGTGGATGCGTGCGGCGAGGGTCTCGAGCGTGTCGTCGTCCCGGACCGGCACCGCCTCCTGCGCCACGACGGGGCCGGCGTCGAGCCCGTCGTCCACGAGGTGCACGGTGCAGCCGGCGACGCGCACGCCGTGCTCGAACGCCCGGCGGATGGCGTCGAGCCCGGGGAAGGCGGGCAGCAGCGAGGGGTGCAGGTTGAGGATGCGGTCCGGCCAGGCCTCGAGCATCGTGGCGTGCAGGCGGCGCATGAAGCCGGCGAGCAGGACGACCTCGACGCCCTCGGCGCGCAGCAGGTCGCGCCACAGCGCCTCGTCCTCGAGGCGGGTGCGGAAGCGGCCCGGAGGCGGACAGACCGACGGCACGCCGAGACGCGCGGCGCGGTCCAGCACGCGCGCGCCGGGGACGTCGCAGGCCAGCAGCTCGACCGTGCCGCCCAGCTCCCCGCGCCGCGCGCCGAGGGCGAGGGCCTCGAAGTTGCTCCCGTCCCCCGAGGCGAGGACGGCGATCCGGTGCGAGCGGGTGGCGGGCACGCCGCAATCTATACCGCCCGCGCGCGCGCGGGCAAGCCGCGCCCGGCATCGACGACGAGCCCCACGATCCCGGCGCGCTGCGATACCGCCCGCGCGCGGGCAAGCCGCGCCCGTGGCCGGCGAGCGGCGCACGGGATTGGACCGCGCCGGCCCGGCGCCCATCCCTTCGGGACGCGCGTTCAGCGCCGGCGCGGCGTGCGCGGCGGCGCCGGGGCGGGGCCCCGGCGCGCGGGCGGTCCGCCGCGGCGCCAGTCGCGCTCGGTCACGCCGTCGGCCGACCACTCGAGCCAGATCGCGCCGGATTCGTCGGTGCGGCGCACCGCCACACCGGCGGCGGCCAGCCGCGCGAGCACCGCGGGCGCGGGATGGCCGAAGCGGTTCCGCGCCCCCACCGAGAGCAGGGCGAGGCGCGGGCGCGTCCGCGCCAGCAGCCCCGCGCAGGTCGACGAGGCGGCGCCGTGGTGCGAGACCTTGAGCGCGGCGGCCTCACCCGCCACGGCGAGCGAATCCTCCACCGCGCCGTCCACGTCGGCGAGCAGGAGCAGCCGCCCGCGGGCGACAACGCCGGCTCGCTCGTGCTCGAGGCCGGCACGGGCCGCGGGCGGCTGCTCCTGCTCGCCGACGTGGACGGCGCGGTGGAGGAT
>CAZSQE010000359.1:0-3059 GCA_964608905.1 uncultured bacterium
GGGCGAGGAAGCGCGCCGTGGCCACGGGACCGCCGAGCGGGTCCACGCCGCGCTCGAAGCGCTTCGAGGCCTCGGTCGCCAGCCCCAGCGCGCGCGAGCCCCGGCGGATGCGGCGCGGGTCGAACCAGGCGCACTCGAGCAGCAGCCGGGTGGTGCCCGCGGTGACCTCGGTGGCGGCGCCGCCCATGATGCCGGCCAGCGCCACCGGCATCATCGCGTCGGCGATGACCAGCACCTCGGGATCGAGCGGGCGGTCGCGGCCGTCCAGGGTGACGAGCCGCTCGCCGGCCCGCGCGCGGCGCACCCGCACGGCCGGCCCGAGCCGGTCGAGGTCGAAGGCGTGCAGCGGCTGGCCCAGCTCGAACAGGACGAGGTTGGTGACGTCCACCACGTTGTTGATGGGGCGCTGCCCCATGGCCTCGAGCCGGCGTTGCAGCCACGCCGGCGACGGCGCGAGGCGCACGTCCTCGACCGCCTGGGCGATGTAGCGCGGACAGCCCTCGCGGTCCTCCAGCTCGAGGTCGAAGTCGTCGGCGCCGGCCCACAGGCCGGCCAGCCGCTCCTCGGCGGTCGGCGTCCAGGACAGGCCGAAGGCGGCCTTCACCTCGCGCGCCAGCCCGGCCACGCCGAGCCCGTCGGGACGGTTGAAGGGGATCTCGATCTCGAGCACCGCGTCGGGCGGCGGCAGCAGCTCGTCGAGCGCCCGCCCGGAACGCAGGTCCGCGGCCGGGCCGAGGAAGGCCTCGAGGTCCACGATGCCCGAGTGGTCGTCGCCGAAGCCGAGCTCGTCGGCGGCACACAGCATCCCCTGGCTCTCGACGCCGCGCAGCTTGCTCTTCTTGATGACCAGTCCGCCCGGCAGCCGGGCGCCGACGGCGGCGAGCGGCGCCACCATGCCGGCGTGCACGTTGGGCGCCCCGCAGACGACGGAGATGGGCTCCGCCCCCGCCTCGACGGTGCAGACCGAGAGCTTGTCGGCGTTCGGGTGCCGGGCCACCTCGAGCACGCGCGCCACCACCACGCCGGGGTGCTCGAGGCCGAACGACTCGATGCCCTCGACGTAGAACCCGCGGCGGGTGAGCGCCTCGGCCACCTGCTCGGCGGTCGCGTCCACGGCGACCCAGTCACGCAGCCAGGACATCGGGAGCTTCATGGGATCCTTCTTCCAGCCGCGGCGCGCCGCCGCCGGCGGGTCAGAACTGGTTCAGGAAGCGCACGTCGTTCTCGAGGAACAGCCGGATCTCCGGGATGCCGTAGCGGGCCATGGCGATGCGCTCGACGCCCATGCCGAAGGCGAAGCCGGTGAACTCCTCCGGGTCGTAGCCGACGGCGCGGAACACGTTCGGGTGCACCATGCCGGCGCCCAGCAGCTCGCTCCAGCCCGAGCCCTTGCACACCGGGCAGCGGCCCCCGGTCCCGCGCGCGCGCCCGGTGCCGTCGCAGATGGCGCAGGCCACGTCGAGCTGGGCCCCGGGCTCGACGAACGGGAAGTAGATGGGGATGAGCCGCGTGCGCACCCCCGCGCCGTAGATGGCGCGGGCGAACGTGTTCAGCGTGCCCTTGAGGTCCGCCAGGCTCACGTCGCGGCCCACGCACAGGCCGTCGATCTGGTGGAACTGGTCCATGTGGCTGGCGTCCACCTGCTCGGCGCGGTAGACGCGGCCGGGGAACACCAGGCGCAGCGGCGGCCGGCGCTCCTCCATGGCGCGCACCCAGCCGGGCGAGGTGTGCGTGCGCAGCACCGTGTCGGGGCCGACGAAGAACGTGTCGTGCGCGTCGCGCGCCGGGTGGTCGGGCGCGAAGTTGAGCTTGCCGAAGTTGTAGGCCTCGGACTCGACCTCCGGGCTGGTGTAGACGGAGTAGCCCAGGCCGTGGAACAGGTCGAGCAGCTCCTCGCGCACCTGCTCGAGCACGTGCACGTGCCCGACCCAGGGGCGGCGCCCCGGCAGGGTGACGTCGAGCGCCTCGCGCGACTCGGCGGCGCGCTCGAGCTCGGCCCGCTTCGCCTGCTCGCTTTCGAGATACGCCTGCTTGAGAGCGTTGAGGCGACGCCCATGGACCTTCCGCTGGTCCGGAGGGACCGCGCCCAGTTCCCCGAACGCACGCGGGACCAACCCTCTCTCGCGGCCGACGAAGAAGATGTGTCGCTCTTCGAGGTCATCGGGGCCCATGGCCGAGGCGGTCACCCCTGCCACGCTCCCCATCAGCCCTGCGAGGTCGGGATGTTCCCGTTGCAGCGTCTCGATGGCTGTCCTCCATTCCGCCGGGAGATCATCCATCGAGCGCACGGGCCAGCCCGACGCACGCCCCAACAGCTCGGGGTCGGGCGTCAGCGCAAGCGCCTGCAGGTCCTTCAGCCAATCCACAGTACCCATCGGCTAGACCGCCGCCGACTTCACGACCTCCGCGAGCTTGGCGAACGCCGCCGCGTCGCGCACGGCCAGGTCGGCGAGGAGCTTGCGGTTCACGTCGATGCGGGCCCGCTTGAGGCCGGCGATCAGCGTGCTGTAGGAGAGCCCGTTGATGCGGGCCGCAGCGTTGATGCGGGTGATCCACAGGCTGCGGAAGTCCCGCTTGCGGAGGCGCCGGTGCTCGTAGGCGAACTGCCCGGCGCGCTGCACGGTCTGGGTCGCGCTCTTGATGAGCTTGCGCCGCCCGCCGAAGTTGCCCTTGGCCGCCTTGAGGGTCTTGCGGCGGCGGGCACGCCCGGGGACGACGGTCTTTGCGCGTGGCATGGTGTTCGTTCTCCTCTCCCCCCGCGGCCGGACCCGCCGGTGGCGGGTGCCCGGGCCTCAGCGGGCGGGCTGCTTGTCGTTCCTGCGATGGGGTATAAGGCTAGCGCTTGCCGAGCAGGCGCTGCACGCGGGGCTGGTCGACGTCCGCGACGAGCGTGCGCCCGACGAGCCGCCGCTTGTTCGTGCGGTTCTTCGCGATCATGCCGTGACGGAGGTTCGAGTGACCGCGCGTCGCCTTGCCGGTGCCGGTCAGCTTGAACCGCTTCGCGGCGGCACGGTTGCTCTTCTGCTTGGGCATCTACGACTCCTGGGTGGTGCGGGTGG
>CAZSQE010000360.1:0-3059 GCA_964608905.1 uncultured bacterium
AATCTGGCGCGTCGACATCCCGCGCGGGGAGAGCCGCGCGCTGATCCGCGAACTGGAGTCGCGCACCGAGGTCGAGTATGCCGAGGAGGAGCCCTCGCGCCGGCCCCGTTGAGGGCCCGCGCGAATCCAGCGCTTGCTGCCCCGGCGAAATCGTGTCCCTCTCTCGTGCCGCGGGGGCGGGCGCGGCCGTGTCGGCCGGGGCGCCGGGCGCCGCCGCCGGCGCCCGCGACGCCTCGACGCCGCCCGTGACCGTGACCTCGACGGTGAAGGGCAGGCTCACGGGCGCGAGGCAGACCTCGTCGTTGCAGGGCTGGTAGCGCACCGCGCCGCGCAGCACGTGCCGGCCGTTCACCGCGTCGCGCGCCGCGGCCAGCGTGACGCTCGCGGTGATGGTCCCGTCGTAGAGGGAGAGCGGGTTCTCGTCGAAGCCGAGCTTCACCTGCCGTCCGGCCGGGTAGAGCGTGCCGCGCGGCGCCAGGCCCGCCGCGCCGGTCAGGCTCACCGCGGTCGGGATCAGGTAATCGGGCGCGGGCGGGTTGGCGTTGACGTGCCAGCCGGCGGCGACCTCGAGCACGACCGGGACCGGCACGCTCGCGCCGGCGACCACGCTCACCGGTTCGCAGCGCACGCGCACCACGTCGGCGGCCGACTGCGCGCGCGCCGGCGCCGCCAGCGCCGGCACCAGAGCCAGGGCCAGCAGGGCCCGTCCCATCCAGCGTCCGATCGACCTCGTCATCGTCCCTCCCGGTTCACGACTGCTCGTCCTCGTCGAGGATCGCTCCCAACTCCCGCGGCTCCGTCACCGGAGCGCGGCACGCGCGGCCCACGCACACGTACGCCGCGTCGCGGCCGCCGGCGGCCGCGACGGGCGGCAGATCCGGCACGATGCCGGCCAACTCGTCCCGATTCGTCCCGTCCACCACCAGCAGCAGGTCGCCGGGCAGGAACCGGCGCTCGAACTCGCGCGCCAGCGCGCGCACGCCCGCGTCGCCGGCCGCTCCCGCCACCACGACGCGACGCGGCGGCGCGGCCGCCAACTCCAGCGCCGCCACCATCCGCGGCATCGCCCACGCGCCGCCCGACAGCCGGCGGCGATAGTACCCGATGGCGCGCTCGGCGCGCCCCTGCCAGTCGTCGCGATGCAGCAGCCCGCCGAGCCGGTGCAGGACCGGCACGGCCAGCGAGGCGCCGGCGATCTCGGCGCCGTCGAAGCCCTCCTTGAGGCGCACGCGCAGGTGGGGGTCGTCCGGCGGGCTCTCGAAGAAGCCGCCGTCGCGCCCGTCCTGGAAGCGCTCCGCCATGACCGCGGTCACGGCGGCGGCGCGCGCCAGCCAGAGCGGGTCCTGCGTGGCCTGGTGGAGCGCCACGAGCCCGAGCGCGTAGCCGGCGTGATCGGCGAGCTGCCCCGCTCCCGCGGCCTCCCCCGCGCACCAGCGGCGCCGCAGCCCGCCCTCCGGTCCACCGGGGTCGCGCAGCGCCGTCCACACGAACTCCGCCGCCCGCGCGGCGCGCCCGGCCAGGGCCGCGTCCTCCAGCACCAGCGCCCCGCGGGCGAAGGCCGCGATCATGAGCCCGTTCCAGGCGGCGAGCACCTTCTCGTCGCGGTGCGGGCGCGTGCGCCGGCCGCGCGCCGCGAGCAGCCGCGCGCGGGCCGCGGCCAGGCGCGTCTCCGCCTCCGCCTCGGCGAGGCCGAACCGCCGCGCCGTCCCGGCCACGGTGTGCGCCCGGTGCAGGACGCTGCCGCCCTCGAAGTCGCCCGCCGCGGTCACGCCGTGGGCGAAGTCGAACAGCGCCGCGTCGTCACCGAGCGCGGCGGCGGTCTGCGCCGGCGTCCAGGCGTAGAAGCGGCCCTCCTCGCCCTCGCTGTCGGCGTCCTCGGCGCAGAAGAAACCGCCCTCCGGCGCGCCGAGGTCGCGCGCCACGTAGTCGAGCACGCCGCGCGCGGTGGCCGCGTAGTCGGCGCGGCCGGTCACGACGTGCGCGTCGAGGTAGACCCACGCCAGCTGCGCCTGGTCGTAGAGCATCTTCTCGAAGTGCGGCACCCGCCACAGCGGGTCGGTCGCGTAGCGGTGGAAGCCGCCGCCGAGCTGGTCGTGGATGCCGCCGGCCTGCATCGCGTCGAGCTGCGACGCGACCAGGGCGAGGGCGCGCTCCCGCGCCTCGGGCACGCGCGAGGCGTGCGCCAGCAGGAAGTCGAGGTTGGCGACGGAGGGGAACTTGGGCGCGCGCCCGAACCCGCCGGCGCGCCCGTCGTGCGCGCGCTCGAGCCAGGCGAACGCCTCGGCCGCCAGCTCGCCCGCGGGAGGGGGCGCGTCCCCGTCTCCGTCGCCGCCCGGCTCCGGTCCCCGCAGCGCCTCCAGCACGCCGCCGGCGCCCGTCTCGATGCGCGCGCGCTGCTCCGCCCAGGCGCGCGCGACCGCCTCGAGCACGTCGCGGAACGCCGGCAGCCCGTGGCGCGGCTCGGGCGGGAAGTAGGTGCCGCCGTGGAACGGCGCCAGCGCGGGCGTGAGGAACAGGTTCAGCGGCCAGCCGCCGCCGAGGCCCAGCGCCTGCGCCGCGGTCATGTAGAGCCGGTCCACGTCGGGGCGCTCCTCGCGGTCCACCTTGACCGCGACGAAGTGTTGGTTCAGGAGGCCGGCGAGCGCCTCGTCCTCGAACGACTCGCGTTCCATGACGTGGCACCAGTGGCAGGTCGAGTAGCCGATCGAGAGGAGGATGGGCTTGTCCTCGGCGCGCGCGCGGGCGAACGCCTCCTCGCCCCAGGGGTACCAGTCCACCGGGTTGTGCGCGTGCTGGAGCAGGTAGGGGCTGCGCTCCGCGGCGAGCTGGTTGGCCGCTCGCGCGGGGGCGGGTCCCGGGCGGGACGCGGGCCGGGCGGACGCCTGCGCCGTCGGGTCGGGGGCGGCCGGCTCGTGGTCGTCGCGCTCGCTCATGAGGCGACGAGACTACCAGAGGCGCAGTCGGCGCCTGTCAGCGGGGCGTCAGGCCCGGAGGGGCGTCAGGCCCGGCGGGGCGTCAGGCCCGGCGGGGCGTCAGGCCCGGCGGGGCCTCGGGCCTTC
>CAZSQE010000361.1:0-3055 GCA_964608905.1 uncultured bacterium
CGACTCGCCGAGGCCGATGTCGCCGCCCAGCGCCACGCGCCGGAAGAAGGCCGGGTCGCGCACCTCGAGCCGCGCCGCCGGCACGCCCGGGGCCGCCGCCTCGCCGCAGGCGAAGGCGCCGCCCTCCGGCAGCGCCACCTCGAGGGCGCCGTGCCGCGTGCCCCGCAGCGCCCGCGTCACCACGCGCCCGGCCATCCGCTCGAGCGGGCCCGGGCGGCGCGTGCGGAGGGTCCCGGGCCCGCCCGGCACGGGCTTGCCGTGGACCGGGAGGCGCCGGCCGAAGTACAGCCGCGCCGCCTGCGCCACGATGCGCGGGACGGTGAGCGCCACCGTGAACGGCTGCCGCGCCAGCATCCGCGCCAGGTGCGGCCCGTCGAGCGGCTGCGCCTCGCCCGCCACCCGCGCGCGGAAGACGACGCGGTCCTCCCGCAGCAGCTCGATGCGGACGTCGAGGCCGCGGCGCGGGTCGGCGAAGCGGAAGCGGTAGGCGCCGGCGCGGTCGAAGAACGGCGAGACGTGGAAGGCCTTGGGCGTGGGGCGGGCCGGCTCGTGGAGGCCCTCGCGCTCGCGCAGGTCCTCCAGCAGGTAGACGTGGCGCTCGCCGAAGGTGTTGTTCACCTCGGCGACGACGACCCGGAGCGCGCCGGCGGCGTCGTGGCAGAAGTGGAGGCTGACCGGGTTGAAGGCCGGGTGCAGCAGGCCGGCCGCGGTCAGGAGCGTGACGCGCGGGAAGTCCGCGTCCACCCCGGCGCGCCGCAGCACGCGCGTGAGCTTCTCCCGCAGCGTGCCCTCGCCGCGCTCGAGGTAGTCGCGGTCCCGGATGGTCACCGGCCGCGCGCGGTTGTAGCCGAACAGCGGCAGGGCGCGGTCGAGCGCCGGCAGCTCGTCGAGGTCCAGCGCATACAGGACGACCGGGTAGCGGAAGCGGTGCGGGACCGGCTCGAGCCTCTCGTGGCGCAGCTCCGCCTCGTAGAGGAGCGAGTTCACAGGTCGAGCCCGAAGCCGCGCGCCACCTCGAGCCCCGCGCGCGCGGCGTCCTCGTGGAAGCCGTGGCCGAAGTAGCCGCCGCAGAACCACGTGCGGCGCACGCCGTTCAGCGCCGGCAGCTCCGCCTGCGTGGCCAGCGAGGCGAAGTCGTAGAGCGGGTGCGTGTACGTCATATCGGCCACGACGCGGGCCGGGTCCACCGGGCCGCGCCGGTTGAGCGTCACCAGGTAGCGCTCGCGCGTGCGCAGGCCCTGCAGGGTGTTCATGTCGTAGGTGACCGAGACCGCGTCGTCGGTCCCGGGGGCCGCCTCGCGCACGTAGTTCCAGGCCGCCCACGCCGCCCGGCGCGGCGGCAGCACGCGCGTGTCGGTGTGCAGCAGGGTGTGGTTGCGCGAGTAGCGCCAGGGCCCGAGCAGCCGCCGCTCGTCGTCCGAGGGGTCGGCGAGCAGGCGCAGCGCCTGGTCGGCGTGGGTGGCGACGATCACGTGGTCGAACCGCTCCGCCCCGCCGGCCCCGGCCACGATCTCGACCCCCTCGCCGGTCCGGCGCACCTGCCGCACCGGCGCGCGCAGCCGCACCCGCCCGCGGAGGCCGGCGAGCATCCGCCGCACGTAGGTGGCGCTGCCGCCGGCCACCGTCTTCCACCGCGGCAGGTCGGTCAGCGTGAGCAGCCCGTGGTTCTCGAAGAAGCGCAGGAACGCCTCGGCCGGGAAGTCCGCCACCGCGCCCGGCGGCGCCGACCAGATGGCCGCGCCCATGGGCTCGAGGTAGTCGCGGCGGAAGCGCCCGGACAGCCCGAGGCCGGCGACGTACCCGCCCAGCGCCCGGTCCGCCAGGGCCCCGGCGGCGAGGTCGCGCTTCGCGCGGCGGCCGAAGCGCACGACGTCGGCGAGCAGGCGGTGGAACGACGGGCGCAGGAGGTTCGCCGGCTGGGCGAAGAGCCCGGCGGGGCCGGTGCCGGCGTACTGGAAGCCGGTGCGCTCGTCGTGGAAGCCGAAGGTCATCGTGCTGTCCCGCAGCTCCACCCCGAGCCGCTCGAAGACGCGGGTCAGCACCGGGTAGTTGCGCAGGTTCATCACGATGAAGCCGGTGTCCACCGGCGTGCCCGCGTCGGGCCCGCGCTCGAGCGTGACCGTGTGCGTGTGCCCGCCCGGGTAGTCCTCGGCCTCGAACACCGTGACGTCGTGCACCGGGTCCAGCCGCCAGGCGGCGACGAGCCCGGCGACGCCCGAGCCGACGACGGCGACGCGCTGCCCCGGCGGCGGTACCGGGGCGGACGGCGCCGGCGCGGTCACGACTCGCCCCGCATCCGCCACCGGCCGGCCGCGGCGGACCCGGCGGCGGCCACCGTGGCGGTGAGCAGCGTTCCCCAGGCCATGTCCACGGCGGTGGCCAGCCAGGACCAGTCCCGCAGCACCGCCTGCGCGGTCAGGTCGAAGGTCGCGTAGGCGACGAAGCCGAAGAACGCGCCCCGCGCCGCGGCGGCGCGCGGTGCGCCCGGCCGGCACGCCCGGATCACGAGCTCGTTCACGCCGACCAGGTAGATGACGTAGAACAGCGCGGCCGCGAGGAGGTCGGGCTGCGGCCGCAGCAGCGGGCCGATGGTGCGCTGGTAGAGCGGCGGGGCCAGCACCCCGAGCCAGAGCAGGTCCAGCGCCAGCATGACGACGGCCGAGACGACGTAGGAGCGGATGCGGTTCATGGGGCCTCCACGGCGGGCGGGGGAGCGTCCCCGGCCGGCGCGGGTGCGGACTCCGCGCGGCGGCCGATGGCCTCCACCATGCCCGAGAAGACGAACTGGTGGACGGGATAGAGCGCGTACCAGTAGAGGGCGCCCGCCAGCCCCCGCGGCTCGAACACCGCCGTCTGCGTCAGGCGGGCGCGCCCCGGGCCCTCGGGCACGGCCTCGAAGAGGAGCCAGGCGCGGCCCGGGACCTTCATCTCGGCGCGCAGGCGCAGGCTGCGGCCCGGCTCCACCGCCTCGACCCGCCAGAAGTCCAGCGCGTCGCCGGGACGCAGCTCGTCGGGGTGGCGCCGGCCGCGGCGCATGCCCGGGCCGCCGACGAGG
>CAZSQE010000362.1:0-3054 GCA_964608905.1 uncultured bacterium
TCGTGGCGGTGCGCATGCTCCGGGCCGGCCTCGGGCACGAGGCGGCCGCGCTGCCGGCCGACCCGAGCCGCGGGCTGGCGCTCGTCGCCCTGTCCACCGCCGTGAGCCTGGACGCCCTGGCCGTCGGGCTCAGCCTGGCCATGCTGCGGGTGCCGGTGTGGGTCCCCGCCGCCGTCATCGGCCTGGTGACGGGAACGGTCTCCTTCGCCGGCGTGCGGCTGGGACGGCGGCTGCACACGCGCTTCGGCCGCGGCGCCGAGGTGACGGGCGGCGTCGTGCTGCTGCTCATCGCCGCCCGCATCCTCGTCGAGCACCTGTCCTGAGGCGCGGCCCGCGGGCCGATTCCGCTTGACCCCGACGCGTGGCCGCGTGAGGCTCGTCCCGTCTGGCCGGCCGGACGGCGCCCGCGGCGGCAGACGGTCGGGCGCGCCGGCGCAGCGGGAGCGGAGGGATCATGGAACGTGAGCGCGATGCCGTTCGGGGGCCGGCGATGGGCCGGCGCGAGTTCCTGGCCGCGTCGGCGGGCGCGACGGTGTGGCTGGCGGCCGGGGGGCTGTCCCGCCCGGCGCACGCAGCGGGGCCGTTCGCCCTGCCGAAGCTGCCCTACCCGGAGAACGCCCTGCACCCGGTGATCTCCTCGCGCACGGTGGGCTTCCACCACGGCAAGCACCACCGGGCCTACGTGGACAACCTGAACAAGCTCGTCGCGGGGACCGAGTACGAGGGCATGCCGCTCGAGCAGGTCGTGCGGGCGACCGCGGGGCAGCCGGAGCGCGCGGCGATCTTCAACAACGCGGCGCAGGCCTGGAACCACGAGTTCTACTGGTGCAGCCTGAAGCCGAAGGGCGGCGGCGAGCCCCCGGCGGCGCTGCGGGCGCGGCTCGAGGCGGCCTTCGGCGGGGTCGAGGCGTGCCGGCAGGAGCTGGCGAAGGCGGCCACCACGCAGTTCGGCAGCGGCTGGGCGTGGCTGGTGGCCGACGGCGAGACGCTCCGGGTGGTCAAGACCGCGAACGCCGACGTGCCGCTCACGCAGGGGCTCAAGCCGCTGCTCACCGTGGACGTGTGGGAGCACGCCTACTACCTGGACTACCAGAACCGCCGCGCCGACCACGTGAAGGCGGTGCTGGACGACCTGCTGGACTGGGAGTTCGCGCTCGAGAACCTCGGCTGAGCGGTGGCGGGCGGGGCCGCCGCCGGCCGCGGGGAGCGGCCGTGTCCGCGGCGGCGAGCGGATGCCGGCGCCCCGCCCCGCGGGGCGGGCCTCGCGCCGTGGGCTTGACCTGCGCAGTTGATTGAGTAAAATTACTCAACGTACTGAGTAAAACGACATGACCTTCATCCGTCCCCAGTCCGCCGAGCTGCTGCGTCGCCTGGCCGAGCCCCGCCGGTTCCTCCAGGTCGTGGCCGGGCCGCGCCAGGTCGGGAAGACCACCCTCGTCCAACAGGTGCTGCCCACCTGCGGCCGGCCGGCGCGCTACGCCAGCGCCGACGAGCCGGCCACGCGCGGCGCCGACTGGCTCGAGCAGCAGTGGGAGGCGGCGCGCCTCGAAGCGCGGTCGGCCGGGCGGGGCGGGTCGGTGCTGGCGCTGGACGAGATCCAGAAGATCCCGGTCTGGCCGGAGACCGTGAAGCGGCTGTGGGACGAGGACACGCGGCAGCGCTGCCCGCTGCGCGTGATCCTGCTCGGCTCCGCGCCGCTCCTGGTCCGCCGCGGCCTGACGGAGAGCCTCGCCGGCCGTTTCGAGGTGCTGCACCTGCCGCACTGGCCCTGGGCCGAGATGCGCGCGGCCTTCGGATGGTCGCTGGATCGCTTCCTGTTCCACGGTGGCTACCCGGGCGCCGCGCCGTTGGTCCGGACTCCGGCCCGGTGGGCGGACTACGTGCGGGAGTCGCTGATCGAGACGACCATCGCCCGGGACGTGCTGCTGCTCACCCGTGTGGACAAGCCGGCCCTCCTGCGCCGGTTGTTCGACCTGGGCTGCAGCTACTCCGGGCAGGTGCTTTCGTACACGAAGATGCTGGGGCAGCTCCAGGACGCGGGCAACACCACGACGCTGGCCCACTACCTCGACCTCCTCGGGGCGGCCGGGATGCTGGCGGGGCTGCCGAGGTTCGCCGGGGAGGCCGTGCGCAGCCGCGGCTCGAGCCCCAAGCTGCAGGTGCTCAACACGGCGCTCATGGCCGCATCGTCGGGGCTCACCCCGGCGGCGGCGCGCCGCGACCGGGCCTTCTGGGGCCGCCTGGTCGAATCGGCGGTGGGAGCGCACCTGGCCAACGCCGCGGCCACGGGCGCCTGCGAGCTGTTCTACTGGCGCGACCGGAGCCACGAGGTGGACTTCGTGGTCCGTGCCGGGCGCGCGGTGACGGCCATCGAGGTCAAGAGCGGGCGACTCCGCGAGCGGCCCGCCGGGCTGGCGGCGTTCGCGGCGGCGTTCCGCTGCCGCCGCAAGCTGCTCGTCGGCGGTGACGGCATATCGGTGGAGGAGTTCCTCTCCCGGCCGGTCCGGGAATGGGTCGGTTGACGGTGCCCCGGGGCCCGGTCCGCCGCCCCGGCCCGGTCGGTCCCGGCCCGCTCGAGGGCCCGCGTCGCGCGGGCCCTCGTCGCGTTTCCATCGTCCCGGCCGCCGTTGTAGTCTGACCGCGACGTCGTCCCATCCCTCCGCCGCCGACGGGGACCCCATGCACGACCCCAAGTTCCTGCGCAACCACCGCGAGCGCGTCGAAGCGGGCATCGCCCTCAAGGGCATGGCCGTGGACCTCGTCCGCTTCTACGAGATCGAGGAGCGCCGCCTGGCGCTGCTCCACGAGAGCGAGCAGCTCAAGGCCCAGCGCAACGCCGTCACCCAGGAGGTGGGCGCGCGGCGGCAGTCCGGCGAGCCCGCCGACGAGCTGATCCAGCGGAGCCGCCAGCTCGGCGAGCGGATCCAGTCGATCGACGCCGGGCTCAAGACGCTGGAGGAGGAGAGCGCGGAGCTGGCGGCGTGGATCCCCAACCTGCCGCACGAGACGACGCCGCCGGGCAAGGACGCCGCCCACAACCAGGTCGTGCGCACG
>CAZSQE010000363.1:0-3048 GCA_964608905.1 uncultured bacterium
CGAGCCGTCCATCCTGGTTGTGCCGGACGATCTCGCGGCGAAGGCGCTGGCGGAGCTGCGCGCCGCGCTGCCGCGCCGGGTGGCGCTGTGGACCGGCGGGACGGGCGCCCCGAAGCCGGCGAAGGGCATCGAGCGGTTCGAGACGCTGGAGGCGCTGGACCGGCGCCTCGCAGCCTGGGCGGCGGAGTGAGCGCGCCCGGGCGGGAGGCGGCGGTCCGCGACGTCGTCGTCGTCGGCGCGGGCGTGGCGGGACTGGCGCTCGCCCGCGAGCTGCGCGCCCGCGGCCGGGAGGTGCTGGTGCTCGAGCGCGCGTCCGGCGTGGGCGGACGGTGCGCGACCCGCCGCGTCGAGGGGCAGCCGGTGGACCACGGCGTGGCCTTCCTGCACGGGCGCGACGCGGCCTTCCTCGCCGAGCTCGACGCGCTGGCCGGCGCCGGGCCGCTCCCCGGCTGGCCGCGCGTCACGGCGGGGGAGGGCGTGCCGTGCCAGCCCGTGGCCTTCGGCCCGGCCGAGCGGCGGGTGGCGCTCGCCGGCGGCGTGAGCGCCTTCGCCAAGCGCCTCGCGGGCGGTCTGGACGTGCGGCTCGGGGCGAACGTCGAGGCGCTGCGCCTCGCCGGGGGCCCGGACCGTGCGTGGGAGCTGCGCCTGGCGTCGGGCGGCACGCTGGCGGCGAGGACGCTCGTCCTGGCCCTGCCCGCGCCCTCGGCGCTCGCGCTGCTCGCGGCGCTGGACGCGCCGCCCCGGGCCGTGGTCGCGCTGCTGCCGCTGCTCGCCCTGGTGCGGATGCTCCCCTGCCTGGTGGTGATCGCCCGCTACCCCGCGGGCGTGCCCGCGCCGTCCTGGGAGATGAGCCTGCCGGCCGGGAGCGCGGCGGTCCACACGCTCCTGCACGACTCGAGCAAGCGGCCCGCCCCGGCGCGGCTCACCCTGGTCGTCCAGGCGCGGGCCGCCTGGTCCCGCGCCCGCCTCGGCGAGCCGCGCGAGGCGTGGAGCCGGGAGTTGCTCGACGAGGCCGCCGCGTTGCACGGCGGCTGGATCGCGCGTCCCGAGCTGGCCCAGGCGCACGCGTGGAGCCGGGCCCGGGTGGCGGCCGGCACGGAGCTGGCCGGGCCGCTGCTGGTGGAGCTTGACGGCGGTGCGATGCTGGCGGTCGCCGGCGACGGCTTCCATCCCGCCGGGGGCGTGGAGGGCGCGTACCGGTCGGGCCGCGCGCTGGCCGCGCGCCTGTCCGGCCCCTGAACCGCGAAAGGAGCTTCCCGTGCCGCTGAGTCCCGCCGAGATCGACGCCATCCTGCAGGCCGAGGCCGACCACGAGTGCCCCGGGGTCGGGGAGCACCGCATCTGCGTCCGCATCGTGGCCATCGCCGACCTGCCCAGCCGCTTCGGCCGGTTCCAGGTCGCGGCCTTCTGGAACAACCGCGACGGCAAGGAGCACATCGCCATCCTGCACGGCAACCCGATGGACCGCGAGGACGTGCCGACCCGCGTGCACTCGGAGTGCCTCACCGGGGACGCCCTCGGCTCGCTGCGCTGCGACTGCCGGGACCAGCTCGAGGCGGCCCTGCGCGAAGTCGCCGGCCACGAGCACGGGCTGGTGCTCTACCTGCGCCAGGAGGGGCGCGGCATCGGCCTGCTCAACAAGCTGCGCGCCTACGGGCTGCAGGACCGCGGGCTCGACACCGTCGAGGCGAACCTGGCGCTCGGTTTCCGCGACGACGAGCGCGAGTACTCGATCGCCGCGCACATGCTGCACAGCCTGCGGGTCCGCTCGGTGCGCCTGCTCACGAACAACCCGAGGAAGGTCGAGGAGCTGGAGCGCCACGGCGTGCGGGTCAGCGGCCGGCAGCCGCACGTGATCCCGCCGAACGAGTACAACCGCTTCTACCTCGAGACCAAGCGCGACAAGTCGGGCCACCTGCTCGACGCGCTGGGCAAGCCGCACCTGCCCGAGCAGGGCGAGCCGGTGCGCGTCGTGGGCGGGGAGGAGCCGGGGCCGGGCGCCGGTTGACCCCGGTTTCCGGCAGCCCGTAGCATCCCGCGGCCGGAGGGCCCATGGCCGACCTCGTGATGGTCATCGAGGACGAGAAGGAGATCCGCGACCTCGTCCGCTACAATCTCGAGCGCGCCGGATTCCGCGTCGCCGCCGCCGCCGACGGCGAGGAGGGCCTCCAACGGGTCTTCGGCTCCCGCCCCGACGCGGTCGTGCTCGACCTCATGCTGCCCGGGCGCACCGGGCTCGAGGTGCTGCGCGAGCTGCGGGCCGAGCCCATGACGCGCGACCTGCCGGTCATCGTGCTGACGGCGCGCGCCGCCGAGATGGACAAGCTGCTGGGCTTCGAGCACGGCGCCGACGACTACCTGACCAAGCCGTTCAGCCCGCGCGAGCTGGTGGCACGGGTGCAGGCCCTGCTGCGCCGCACGCGGCCGGCGGGCGGCCCGCCGGCGGTCGAGGCGGGGCCGGTGCGCGTGGACCCCGCCACGCACGAGGCCTCGTGCGGCGGCCGGCCGCTGGCGCTCACGCCGCGCGAGTTCGCCCTGCTCGAGTTCCTGGCGCGGCACCCCGGGCGCGTGCACTCCCGCGAGGAGCTGCTGCGCAAGGTCTGGGGCTACGACTACGTGGGCGTGACCCGCACCGTGGACGTGCACGTGCGCCGGCTGCGGGTCAAGCTGGGCGACGACAGCCGCGTGATCGAGACGGTCCCCGGCTCGGGCTACAAGCTGGTCGTCCCGGCGGCCGGGGGCTGAGGCGCGCGTGGAGCTCTCCCAGCGGGCCCGCCTCGTGGCCGGGCACGTGCTCGTGGTGGTCGTGGCGCTGGCGCTCATGACCGTGCTCGAGGCGCGCCGTCAGCGCGCGTGGGTGGCGGAGCGCACGGGCGAGACGCTGGAGCGGGCGGCCAGCCAGGCGGCGGCGGGGCTGGCGGGCGAGCGCGACTGGGCGGCCGCGGCCGCGGACCTCGGGGCGGCCCTCGGTTACCGCGTCACGCTCGTGGCCGGCGACGGGCGGGTGCTGGGCGACTCCGAGGTCGCGCCCGGCGACCTGGCGGGGGT
>CAZSQE010000364.1:0-3015 GCA_964608905.1 uncultured bacterium
ATGGTGCGAGGCGCCCCCGGGGGTCGCCTCGCACCATAGCGCACGGTCGCGCGGCCCCGGCCACGCGACGACCAGCGCATGCCCGTCCGGCCCCGGCGGGGTGCGCACCGGCACGGACGCGCGCGCCCTTGCCCCGGCCCACGGGGCTCGGATACATTGCGGCGTCTTCCCGTCCCGGCCGCACGGGACGGGACGCGGATGCCCTCCACCGACCGGGACGCTGCGGCGACTCCGCCGTGCGCACGCATGCCGGTGGGACCCTGCCGGTGCCGGCCGGCGGCCTCAACTCCTGCCGAAGGAGCGACGCATGAAGACGTTGCGCCTCATGGGCCTCGCCGGGCGCGGTCTCGCCCGGCGGTGGATCGGAATCGTGGCGGCCGCCCTCGCTTCGTTCGCCTGGGCGTCGCGGGCCGGGGCCAGCGAGCTCGACCTCGAGCTGCCCGAGCTCACCACCGTCTACTCGATCCTCGGCCGCGAGGTGCCGGGCTCGCAGCTGCTCATGGCCGGGCTCGCCGTCTGCGTCTTCGGCATGCTCTTCGGCCTGGCGATGTACCGGCAGGTCAAGCGCCTGCCCGTGCACACCGCGATGAGCGACGTCTCGCAGGTCATCTGGGAGACCTGCAAGACCTACCTGCTGCAGCAGGGCCGCCTGCTGCTGGTGCTCGAGCTCTTCATCGCCGCCTGCATCGTCTACTACTTCGGCGTGCTCAACCACCAGGGCGCGGGCAAGGTCCTGCTCATCCTGCTGTGGTCCGTCGTCGGCATCCTCGGCTCCTACGCGGTGGCGTGGTTCGGCATCCGCATGAACACCTACGCCAACAGCCGCACCGCCTTCGCCTCGCTGCGCGGCGAGCCGCTGCCCGTCTACGAGATCCCGCTGCAGGCCGGCATGAGCATCGGCGTGCTGCTCATCTGCGTCGAGCTCATCATGATGCTCGCCATCCTGCTGTTCGTGCCGCGCGAGGCGGCCGGGGCGTCGTTCCTCGGCTTCGCCATCGGCGAGTCGCTGGGCGCCTCGGCGCTGCGCATCGCCGGCGGCATCTTCACCAAGATCGCCGACATCGGCTCCGACCTGATGAAGGTCGTCTTCCGCATCAAGGAGGACGACCCGCGCAACCCCGGCGTCATCGCCGACTGCACCGGCGACAACGCCGGCGACTCGGTCGGCCCCACCGCCGACGGCTTCGAGACCTACGGCGTGACCGGCGTGGCGCTCATCTCCTTCATCGCCCTGGCCGTGGTCCCCGACTGGAAGGCCTCGTTCCTGGTGTGGATCTTCGTCATGCGCATCCTGATGATCCTCACCTCGATCGTCGCCTTCGCCGTGAACGGCGCCGTCGCCCGCGCCCAGAACCGGGGCAAGGCGAAGATCGACTTCGAGGCCCCGCTGACCAGCCTGGTCTGGACCACCTCCCTGCTCTCGATCGCCGTGACCTACCTGGTCTCGGCCGGGATGCTCGCCGACATGGGCGGCGGGATGTGGTGGAAGCTCTCGACCATCATCTCCTGCGGCACGCTGGCCGCGGCGCTCATCCCCGAGCTGACCAAGGTCTTCACCAGCAGCAACTCGCGCCACGTGCGCGAGATCGTCGCCGCCAGCCGCGAGGGCGGCGCCTCCCTCACCATCCTGTCGGGCCTGGTGGCGGGCAACTTTTCGGTGTTCTGGAAGAGCCTGGCGCTGTGCGCCGTGTTGTTCGTGGCCTACCTCATGTCGCAGCTCGGGCTCGACGGGCTCATGGCCTACCCGTCGGTGTTCGCCTTCGGCCTGGTGGCCTTCGGCCTGCTCGGCATGGGCCCGGTCACCATCGCCGTGGACTCCTACGGCCCGGTCACCGACAACGCCCAGAGCATCTTCGAGCTGTCGCAGATCGAGAGCACGCCAGGCGCGGCCGCGGAGATCGAGAAGGAGTTCGGGTTCCGGCCCGACTTCGAGCGCGGCAAGCAGTTCCTCGAGGAGAACGACGGCGCCGGGAACACCTTCAAGGCCACCGCCAAGCCGGTGCTGATCGCCACCGCCGTGGCCGGCGCGACGACGATGATCTTCTCCGTCATCGTGCTGCTCAAGCACCACGCCGAGGCTGCCGGCAGCGTCTTCGACCTCTCGCTGACCGAGCCGCGCGTGCTGCTCGGGCTGCTCATGGGCGGCGCCACCATCTACTGGTTCACCGGCGCCTCGATGCAGGCGGTCACCACCGGCGCCTACCGCGCCGTCGAGTTCATCAAGCGCAACATCCACCTCGAGTCGACCGAGAAGGCCTCGCTCAAGGACTCGAAGGAGGTGGTGAAGATCTGCACCCAGTACGCGCAGGCCGGCATGTTCAACATCTTCATGGTCATCTTCCTGCTCACCCTGGCCTACGCCTTCTTCAACCCCGTCTTCTTCGTCGCCTACCTCATCTCGATCGCGGTCGTCGGCCTGTTCCAGGCCGTCTACATGGCCAACGCCGGCGGCGCCTGGGACAACGCCAAGAAGGTGGTCGAGGTGGACCTCCAGGAGAAGGGCAGCGACCTGCACGCCGCCACCGTGATCGGCGACACGGTGGGCGACCCGTACAAGGACACCTCCTCGGTGGCGCTGAACCCCATCATCAAGTTCACCACCCTGTTCGGCCTGCTGGCGGTCGAGACCGCCGTGGCCAACCCGGCCATCTCCCTGCCGGTCGGCGTCGTGCTCTTCCTCGGCGCCCTGTTCTTCGTCCACCGTTCGTTCTACGGCATGCGCATCGGCGTCCACGCGGCGAAGTAGCGCCCGGGCCCGGCTCCGACGCGCCCGCGGGGGTGAGAGCCCCCGCGGGCGCCGTGCTGCCGGCCGCGCCCGTGGGCCCGCCGCGGGGAACCCGTCGCGGGTGGCCCGCCGCCTTCCTCCCGGCCCCGCGCTCTGGTATCCCTCCCCGGTCTCGTCGTCCTCACGGGGACCGCCGGTCCCCACCGTCAGCGCCACAACGGAGAACCGCCATGCGCATCCCGATGCCGCGCCACGCCGGCTTCCGCGCCGCCTGCGGCCTGGCCCTGCTG
>CAZSQE010000365.1:0-3007 GCA_964608905.1 uncultured bacterium
CGGTGATGCCGGAGAACTTGACCGTCGGGGCGCAGACGCTGTCCCGCAGCTCGAGGTCGTTCCCCACCATCTCGACGTTCTGCAGCATCGTGCCGAGGTTGGCGGAGACGGTGATCTCCGAGACGGGATGGGTCAGCTCGCCCTTCTCGATCCACTGGCCGAACGCGCCCACGGAGATGTCGCCGGTGGTCGGCTCCTGGCCCAGGCCGAGGAAGCGCGTGAAGTACAGCCCCTTGTCCACCGAGCGGACGATCTCCTCCGGGCTGGACGTCCCCGCGGCCCAGTAGAAGTTGGTCGTGCCGCCGTCGCTGCCGGTGGAGGGGTGCTTGAGCTTGCGCCCCCAGTAGGTGTCCACCAGGTAGCTCTTGAGGACGCCCCGGTCGAAGACGACGGTCTTGCGGCTCGGCACCCCCTCGCCGTCGAAGGGCACCGTCGCGCGGCCGCCGACCAGCAGGCCGTCGTCCACGATGTTCACGAGCGGGTTGCCGACCGCCGTGCCGAGCTTGTCGGTCAGGAAGCTCGCCCGCCGCGCCACGACCGCCCCGGACAGGCAGCGGCCGAGGAAGCCGAGCAGCCAGGCGCTCATCTGCGGGTCGAACACCACCGGCACGACCTGCGACTCGACCATGCGGCCGCCGAGCATCCGCACCACGCGCTCCACCGCCCTCTTCCCGATCTCCTCGGGCGGCCGGAGGTCGGCGAGGTGGGTGGACGAGTCCTGCCAGTAGTCCTCGAAGAGGTTGGTGCCCTCGCCGCTCTGGAAGCCGGCGTAGGCGTTGAGCAGGCTGCGCCGGTACGAGCCGGCGAAGCCCTTCGAGTTGGCCAGCGCGGTCTTCCAGTTGAAACCGTTGCAGGCGGCGCCCTTGGACTTCTTGATGCGCGGGTCCTCGAGCCCGACCGCCTCGGCCGCCTTCGCGTAGGCGATGCGCTTCTCGACGGTCACCTCGGGCACCGCCGGGTCGAAGATGCCGAGCTGCTCGGCCTTCGCCGCGACCGGCTCCGCGGCCGGGAGCCCCGAGAACGGGTCCTGGCCGCCGAGGCGCGCCCGGGCGATGGCGTTGTCCACCAGCCGCTCGAGCGTCTCGGTCGAGAAGTCGGACGACGAGGCGGTGGCCGCCTTGCCGTCCACGAAGACGCGCAGGTTCAGGTTCTTGAACACCGACTCGGTGAGCTGGTCGATGTTCTGGTCGAGGACGCTGAGGCGGGACTCGGTCCCCTCCGAGATGCTGACCTCGATCTCCGCGGCCCCCTTGCGGGTGCCGTAGCTCACGAGGCCCTGGGCCAGGCCCAGGCGGTCGCCGGTGGTCGCGCTCATGAGCGGCCTCCCACCGTCATCTGACGGATCTTGAAGGTGGGCGTGCCGGCGGTGACCGGCGCGCCCTGGCCGGCCTTGCCGCAGGTGCCGAGGAAGAAGCCCATGTCGCTGCCGATCATCTCCACTTCCTTGAGGATCTGCAGGTTGGTGCCGATCAGGGTGGCGTTCTTGACCGGCTGCGTGAGCCTGCCGTCCTCGATGAGGTAGCCGAGGTTGACGGAGAAGGTGAACTTGCCGGTGTCCTCGACCATGCCGCCGGCGTAGGTCTCGGCGTAGAAGCCCTTCCGTACGCTCCCGATGACGTCCTGGGGGCTGGCGGTGCCGCTCGCCAGCACGGTGTTGCCCATGCGCGGGATGGGCACGTTGTCGAAGCGCTGGCGCCGGCCGTGGCCGTTGGGCCGCTGCTTCAGGATGCGGGCGGAGAGCCGGTCGTGCAGGTAGTTGACCAGCCGGCCGTTCTCGATGAGCACGACCTTCTCGGTCGGCGTGCCCTCGTCGTCCACGTTCATGCTGCCGCGGTAGTGGGGGATGGTGGCGTCGTCGTAGATGGTCACCCGCGGGTCGGCCACCATCTGGCCCATCTGGTCCCACATGATCGAGGTCTTCTGCCAGTTGCTGTCGGCCTCGAGCGGGTGCCCCACCGCCTCGTGCACCATCACGCCCGAGGCCTTGCTGCCCAGCACCACCGGCCACTCGCCCGGCGCCGGGTCCACGGCGGCGAGCAGGATGATGGCCTCCTGCGCGGCCTCGGTGCCGATCTCCTTCGGCGTCGTCCCCGGCGTGCGGTAGAAGGTCATGCCGACGCGGCCGCCGGCGTTGCCCCGGCCGTTGACGCGCCTGCCGTTCTCCTCGGCGATGGCGGTGGTCACCAGGCGGACCTGCGGACGCACGTCCGAGACCATGAGGCCGTCGCTGTTGACGATGGTGACGCACTGCAGCGAGTCGCCGAGGTTGGCGACCACCTTGGTGATGCGCGGGTCGTGGGACTTCGCCGCGGCGTAGGCCTCCTGCACCAGCGTGATGCGGTCGCCGAGCGGCGCGTCGGCGAACGACCGCTCCATGAGGTAGACCTGCTTGCCGGCCGCGACCGGCCGGATGGCCGCCGCCTTCAGTTTCGCCGGCCCCGAGGCGATGGCCGCGGCGGTCAGCGCCGTGCGCCGCATCGTCTCGGGGGTGAGGTCCGAGGTGTAGGCGAAGCCGGTCTGCTTGCCGTTCAGCACCCGGATGCCGACGCCCAGCGCGACGTCCTCCGCCGACTCGCGGATGATGTCGTCCTCCATCACCACGTTGTTGGTGAGCGTGTACTCGAAGTAGAGCTCGGCGAAGTCGCCGCCCTTGGACAGCGCCGCTTCGAGCACCTTCTTCATGATCTCCTTCGTGACCCCGAACCGGCTCGCGAACAGCTCCTCGCCCGGCTTGAGGATCATGCCGGCGAAGAGCTGGTCGTAGAACAGGCCGGAGAGCACGACGGCGCCGACGCTCGCTCCCGCCAGCTTGAGGAATGCCCGTCGCTCCATCCGTTCCATGTGCTGGATCCTCCAGGTGACTTCCCGCCGCGCGGACCCGCCGGGCCCGGCGTGAACGTCCCGGCGCGGACCCCCCACGCGGCGCGCGGGCCCGCCGGCCCGATCCCGTCCGCGCCTTCCCGGAGGGACGGCGGGGGGACCGATGCCGTGGCATGCTAGGGGAGGA
>CAZSQE010000366.1:0-2984 GCA_964608905.1 uncultured bacterium
CCTTCATGGCGTTCGCCACCATCTTCATCTACCTGCTGCTGCTGGGCGCGGTCATCGTGCGCGCCAGCCGCGCGTCGGCGCGGCTCGAGCGGCGGCTGTCGCGCGCCGAGAACCTGGCGGCGATGGGCCGGCTCACCGCCACCCTGGCGCACGAGATCAAGAACCCGCTCGCCGTCATCCGCGGCTCGGCGCAGCGGCTCGGCCGGCTCGAGCCGGAGGCGGCGCGCATGGCCGGCTTCGTGGTCGAGGAGGCCGACCGGCTCTCGCGCACGGTGGCGCGCTACCTCGACTTCGCGCGGGGGGCGGTCGCCGGCGGCGGGGCGGGACCCGCCCCCGGCGCGGGCGACGCCGGCGACGAGACGGGCGACGCCGTGGCGGCGCTCGACGCCACCCTCGACCTGCTCGAGGGCGAGCTGCAGGCGCGGCAGGTCGCCCTGCGGCGCGGCGCGGCCCCGGACCGGCCCGCGGGCGCCGCCGCCGCCCCCGTCCGGCTGGACAACGAGTCCTTGAAACAGTTGTATCTGAACCTCATCCTGAACGCGCTGGACGCCATGCCGCGGGGCGGCACGCTCACGGTGAAGACGGCGGAGCGGTCGGGCCGCGTCGAGGTGGTCATCGCCGACGACGGCGAGGGCATCCCGGCGGCGACGCTGCGCCGGCTGGGCAGCCCGTTCTTCACCACCAAGGCCACCGGCTCGGGCCTCGGGCTGTTCCTCGCCAAGCGGCTGGCGGCCGCGGCGGGCGGCGAGCTGAGGATCCGCAGCGAGGTCGGGCGCGGCACCACCTGCGTGCTGCGCCTGCCGCGGCGGCGGGACTAGACGAGGGAGGCGACGTGCGGGTGCTGGTCGTGGACGACGAGGTGCGCAACGCCGAGCTCACCGCGCTCGAGCTGCGCGACGCCGGCCACGAGGCCGAGTTCGTCAACGGCGGCGCGGCGGCGCTGCGCCGGCTCGAGGCGGGCGGCCTCGACGCGGTGGTGACCGACCTGCGCATGGCGCCGCCCGACGGGCTGGCGCTGCTGGCCGAGGCGCGCGAGCGCTGGCCGCACCTCGTCGTCGTGCTCATGACCGCCTACGCCAGCTTCGACACCGCGCGCAAGGCGCTGCGCCTCGGCGCCTACGACTACGTGGACAAGGACGGCGAGTTCCGCGCCGAGCTGGCGACCATCCTCGAGCGCGCGGCGCGCGAGCGGCGGCTGGCGGACGACAACGCCCGGCTGGCCGGCACGGTGGACTCGCTCACCCGCGACCTGGCCACCGTGGTCGGCGACGCCCCGGCCACCCGCCGGGCGCTCGAGCTGGCGCGCAAGGTGGCGGTCACCGACTCGACCGTGCTGCTGGGCGGCGAGAGCGGCACCGGCAAGGACCTGTTCGCGCGCGCCATCCACCTCGCCAGCCGGCGGGCCGGCGGGCCGTGGGTCAAGGTGAACTGCGGCGCGCTGCCCGAGGCCCTGCTCGAGAGCGAGCTGTTCGGGCACGAGCGCGGCGCCTTCACCGGCGCCAGCCGCCAGAAGCCCGGCCGCTTCGAGGACGCGGCGCACGGCACGCTCTTCCTCGACGAGATCGGCGAGCTGCCGCTGTCGCTGCAGGTCAAGCTGCTGCAGGTCATCGAGGAGAAGACCTTCCACCGCGTCGGCGGCAACGCCCCGCTCACCGTGGACGTGCGCATCATCGCCGCCACCAACCGCGACCTCGGGGCGATGGTGCGCGCGCGCGAGTTCCGCGAGGACCTCTTCTTCCGCCTCAACGTCTTCCCCATCACGCTGCCGCCGCTGCGCGAGCGGCCCGGCGACGTGCGCGCCCTGGCCGCCTTCTTCCTGCGCCGCCACGGCGCCGCCGAGGGCAAGCTCACGCCCGCCGCCCTGGAGGCGCTCGAGCGTCATCCCTTCCCCGGCAACGTGCGCGAGCTGGAGTACGCGCTCGAGCGGGCGATGATCCTCGCCGGCAGCGATCCCATCGGCGTCGAGCACCTGAGCCTGGGCGGGACGGCCGCCGGCAGCCGCCCCGGCGCGGCCGCCGGCGACGCCGCGCCCGACTGGGTGCCGGCCATCCCGCCCGAGGGCCTCTCGCTCGAGGTGCTCGAGCGGGCGCTCATCCTGCGCGCGCTGGAGCGCGCGAACGGCAACAAGAGCCAGGCCGCGCGGCTGCTGGGGCTCACGCGCCGCACGCTGTACTCGCGCATGGAGCGCCACGGCCTGCGCCAGCCCGGCGCCGGGGACGAGGCGGGCGACGGCGCCGACGACGGGCCCGCGGACGCGGGGGAGGAGCGGTCATGAGCTTTCTGCGCGCGCTGCTGTTCGACAACCTCGGCCTCAAGCTGGCCGCCCTGCTGCTGGCGCTGCTCGTCTACCTGAACGTCTACCTCGACCGCCCGGCCGAGGTGATGCTCTCGTTCCCGGTGCAGGTCACGGGCCTCGGCGACTCGCTGTCGCTCTCCGGGCCGGTGCCCTCGACGGTGCAGGTGCAGGTGCGCGGCACCGGCAAGCAGCTCCTGCGGCTGCGCGTCACCGAGCCGCCCTACAAGGTCCCGCTCGAGGGCATCGGCCCCGGCGTCGTCTCGCGCGAGGTTCTGGCGGTGGACCTGCCGCTCGCCGGCTACGACGGGGTCGAGGTGACCCGCGTCATCGGGCCGGCCGGCATCGACCTGCTCGTCGAGCGCAAGGCGAGCCGCCGCGTGCCCGCGGTCGCGCGGGTCGAGGGCGTCGTGCCCGGCGACACCGCCGCCGCCTACGCCGCCACGGTGGAGCCGGAGAGCGTGCGGGTGACCGGGCCGCGTTCGGCCATCGCCCTGCTCGACACCGTGGTGTTGCAGCCGGTGCGTCCGGCGGGCCGGCGCGACGCGCTGCGGGCCCAGGTCACCTCCCAGTCGCTGCCCGACTGGTGCGTGATGGAGCCCGCGTTCGTGCAGGTGCGGGTCACGCCCGTCCGCCGCGTGCCCAGCGTCGCGTCGAATCTCGGAATCTGCAGGGTCACCGTCCAGTCCGT
>CAZSQE010000367.1:0-2977 GCA_964608905.1 uncultured bacterium
GGAGGCGGCGGCGGTGCTGGCCCGGCCGCCGGAGGGCGCGCGGCGGGCCTGGCGGGGCGGCATCGCCTTCCTCGCCGTGGCCGGGCTGGTCACGGCGCTGCTCGCGCTGCCCTGGTTCCTGTGGAACCTGGGCACCTTCGGCACGCCCTGGCAGGTGAGCGGCGCGGCCAAGCTGGCCAACCCGCAGATCTTCGGGCACGTGCCCGGCGACTGGCCCAACCGGCTGCGCTTCCTCGGCGCCCCCGTCTGGGTGCCGTCCTTCTTCGTGGCCGGGGAGACGATGAAGCAGCGGCCCGCCTTCACCGCCGTGGCCACGGCGGTCTGGATCGTGCTCGGCGCGCTCCTGCCGTTCCTCGTGCGCGCGCTGTGGCGGCCGCGGACGAAGGCCCAACTGGTCGTGGCGACGGCGCTGGGCACCTACGTGGTCGCGCACACGGTCGTCTACGTGTTCGTGTTGCGCACCTACGTGGTCTGGTACGCGTTCCTGCCGGTGGTGGCGCTGGTCGTGCTGTTCGTCGGGCTGGGCGCCGACCGGCTGCTGGGCCGGATGTCGGCGCCGGGCCGCGTCGCGGCCGCGGCGCTCGCCCTGCTGGCGGGGCTCGCCATCTACGGCCAGTACTACCGCACCACGCGCTTCGTGCCGCGCGGTGAGGAACTCGTGGTGCGCCCCGTCCTGGCCCGCATCGCCCGGGACGCCCCGGGCACGCGCACGGTGGGGGTCTTCAACGCCGGCGCCGCCGGCTACTTCGCCCCCGAGGTCGGCCCGCTCACGGTGGTGAACCTGGACGGGCTGGTCAACAACGAGGCGGTGGCGGCCTGGCAGGCCGGCGACTACCTCGGCTACCTCGAGCGCAACGTGGACGTGGTCGTCAACGACGCCGACCGCCTGCTGAACCACCTGCTGGGCGGTCCGGAGGGCCGGGCGCGGTTCGACGAGCGCTACCCGCTGTGGCCCCGGGCCGTGATGACGCGGGGCCCGCAGCTGCAGGAGCCGGTGCGCCCCGACCCGCGGCGCTGAGCTACCGCAGCGGCGCGCCGCCGGTGCGGCGCGACCACTCCACCGTCTGCACCAGGCCGTCGTGGAAGCTGGTGCGCGGCGTCCAGCCCAGCACCTCGCCGGCGCGGGTGGCGTCGAGGTAGATGCGCTGGATCTCGCCGGGGCGCGCGGCCTCGTAGACGGGCTCGCCGGCGAAGGACAGGATCGCGCGCAGTTCGCGGAAGATGTCGTTCACCGAGGTGCCGATGCCGGTGCCCAGGTTGAGCATCTCGCCGCTGCCGCGGGTGAGCGCCCGCTCGTTCGCCTCGACCACGTCCAGGACGTAGAGGTAGTCGCGCACCTGCTCGCCGGTGCCGAAGATGCGCGGGCGCCTCCCCGCCAGCATGAGCCCGATGAAGATGGCGTTCACGCCCGCCTCGCCGTGCGGGTTCTGGCGCGGGCCGTACACGTTCGGGTAGCGCAGCACGGCGTAGTCGAGCCCGTGCAGGAGTTTCCACAGGTAGAGGTAGTGCTCGAGCGTGTGCTTGCTCACCCCGTAGGGCGCCTCGGGGTTGACCGGGTGCGCCTCGGTGGCGGGCAGTTGCCGGCCCTCGCCGTAGAGCGCCCCGCCGGTCGAGGCGTAGACGAACTTGCGCACGCCGTGCCGCGTGCACGCCTGCAGCAGGCGCAGGGCGCCGAGGATGTTGGTCCCGGCGTCGAAGACCGGGTCCTCGACCGAGCGGCGCACGTCGATCTGCGCGGCGTGGTGGTCCACCACCTCGGGCCGGAACTCCGCCACGCAGCGTTCGACCGCGTCGCCGTCGGCGAGGTCCACCTCGAAGAAGCGGGCGGCCGGGTTCAGGAGCGCGCGGAAGCCGGTGCACAGGTTGTCGAGCACCGCCACCTCGTGGCCGCGCTCGACGAAGCGGTCCACCACGTGCGAGCCGATGAAGCCCGCGCCCCCGGTCACCAGGATCCGCATCCGTCCTCCCCCGCCGTGTCGCTCAGCCTTCCGCGCCGGCCCCGACCGGCGCGGCGCGCCGCTCGGCCTGCACGCGCTTCATCCAGACCAGGAAGCGCAGGCGGTCCCGCACCTCGGGGTCGCAGTCCAGCACCGGCGGCGGGCCCGACGGCACGGGCTCGGCCGCAGCCTCGGCCGCGGGGGCGGGCGCGATCGCCGGCGCCGCTTCCACCTCCACGACCATGGCGCCTGGCGCTGGCTCCGCCTCCGTGATCACCGCGCCCGGCGCCGACTCCATCTCCACGACCATGGCGCCTGGCGCTGGCTCAGTCTCCGTGATCACCGCGCCCGGCGCCGCTTCCACCTCCACGACCATGGCGCCTGGCGCTGGCTCAGTCTCCGTGATCACCGCGCCCGGCGACGACTCCTCGACATCGGGCGTCGGCGTGCCTGCGGGCGCCGCCGCGATGGCCGCCAGGGCCTCTTCGTGCTCCACCTGCGCCAACCAGCCCAGGTCCAGGGTCACGAAGGAGATGCCGAGGCGCTCCGCGAGCGCCGCCGCCCGCCGGGGCAGTTCGTTGCCGGGCTCCGCCCACCACGCCTCCAGCACCCGGCCGCCCAGCGGCAGCGCGGCCGCCCGGGGCGCGCCCGGGTCCAGCGCCAGGACGACGCGGTCGAAGTGCCGGCGCGCCTCCTCGAGCACCGCGCTCAATCCGTCCCACCGCCCGCCCGCGCCCACCGCTCCCCGCCCGAGCACGTAGAAGCGCGGCCGCCCGGCCGACTGCACCGCGCCCAGCAGCGGCACCTCTCCCGCCAGGCACTCGCTCAGTCCCCAGCGCGGGCCGGCGCCGAAGCGCTCGTGCAGGTCGAGGTCGGGCGCGGTGTCCACCACCAGGGCGCTCTCGCCCCGGCGGGTGAACGCCGCCGCCAGCCGGTCCACGGCGTGCGCCACCCGCACCCCGTCGGGCCCGCTCACGACGTGCAGCCAGGACAGCTCCGAGCGCAGCGCCCGGCCCGCCGGCCGCGCCGGCGCCGGCGCC
>CAZSQE010000368.1:0-2975 GCA_964608905.1 uncultured bacterium
GCGGCGGCGGCGCCGCCCCGCGCCGCGGCGCCGCGCAGCGCCGGGCGCGCCAGCGCCAGCGCCAGCGCCGCGACCGCCAGCGTGCGCAGCAGCAGGAGGAGCCACTGCTTCAGGCGCAGGCGGCGGACCTCGCTCTGGTTGACCTCGGCGAGGAACGCGAGCGAGGAGAACGGCCGCTCGCGCGGCCGGCGCCGGGTGAGCAGGTGGATGAGGACCGGGACGGCGGCGGCGAGCAGGCCGAGGAGGAAGAGCGGGTTCAGGAAGCTCACAGCAGCCTCGCGCGCTTCTCCAGGTAGGCGAGCAGGGCCAGGTCGAACGGCGTGCGCGTGTCGATGCGCACGTACTCGACGCGGCGCTCGCGGCACTGCCGCCGGTAGCGCTCGCTCCAGGCGGCGAGCCGCTCGCGGTAGCGCCGCGCGATCTCCCACGGCTCGGTGGTGAGCCGCTCGCCGCTCTCGAGGTCCACGAAGGTGGCGCCGTCGGTGTAGGGGAAGTCCACCTCGTCGGGGTCGAGCAGGTGGAAGACCACGACCTCGTGGTGGTCGTGCCGGAAGTGCTGCAGGCCGGCCAGCACCTCCGCCGGGTCGTCCATCAGGTCGGAGAAGAGCACGATGAGCCCGCGGCGCTTGATGCGCTCGGCCAGCTCGTGCAGCGCCGGGCCCAGCCGCGTGCGCCCCTGCGCCGGCAGTGCGGCCAGCGTCCGCAGCACGACGTCGAGGTGGGAGCCGACCGCGCGCGGCGGCACGTAGCGCAGCGGCCGCTCGGCGAACAGCATCAGCCCGACGGCGTCCTGCTGGTGCAGCATGAGCCAGGCCAGCGAGCCGGCGAGGCACTGCGCGTACTCCAGCTTGCTGAGCGCGGCGCGCGGCGAGCGGAACCCCATCGAGCCCGAGAGGTCCACGAGCAGGTGGCAGCGCAGGTTCGTCTCCTCGTGGTACTGCTTGACGAGGTAGCGGTCGGTGCGCGCCCACACCTTCCAGTCCATGCTCTTGAGCGGGTCGCCCGGCATGTAGGGCCGGTGCTCGGCGAACTCGACGCTGAAGCCGTGGAAGGGCGAGCGGTGCATGCCGGCGATGAAGCCCTCGACCACCAGCCGGGCGCGCACGTCGAGGTGGGCCAGCCGCGCCACCACCGCCGGGTCGAGCAGCTCGCGGCCGGCGCGGCCGGGCGCCACGCCCGCCAGGCCGACGTCGGGCCGCGCGCCGCTGGCCGAGCCGGGGAACGAGGCGCTCATCTCAGTCCTTCCACGCCGTCCAGACCATCAGGTCGGTGTCCTTCACCAGCGGCCGGCCGTCGAAGCCGCCGGCCACCTCCCAGCCGGAGAACCCGGCGGCGCGCAGCAGCAGCTCCATCTCCCCCTTGTAGATCCAGCGCAGGTCCACGCGGTGCGGGTGGCGGGCGAGGATCTCGCCGCCGGGGCCCAGCTCGCGCAGCTCCATGTCGGCGTGCTGCGTCTGGTTCACGCGGTCCCGCGTGCTGCGGGACCAGAGCGCCAGCGGCGCGCCGGTCACCGGGTGCGCGAAGTCGAGCTCGTGCCGCCACGCGCCGTCCGGCTCGATCAGCCGCGCGAAGGTCGGGTGGAAGAGGTCGAGCACGAGGCGGCCGCCCGGCTCGAGGTGCTCGCGGCAGCAGCGCAGCGTGCGCAGCTCGTCCTCGGGGGTGAGGTTGTGCAGGAAGGCGCGGAACGGGACGACGACGAGCGCGTAGCGCCGCGGCAGGGTGAAGTCGCGCATGTCGGCCTGCACCACGCGGGGCGTGAGGCCGCGCCCGGCCGCCCGGCGCCGGAGCACCTCGAGGAAGCCCGCGTGCAGGTCGAAGCCGTCGGCGTCCGCGCCCGCCTCGAGCATCGGCAGGTGCACGCGGCCGGTGCCGCAGGCGACCTCGAGGACGGGACCGTCCGCGGCGCGGGCGAGCCCGACGTAGAACGGGAGGTCGTCCCGCCACCAGCCGTACGCGGCGTCGTAGAACTCGGGCGCGATGTAGCCGCGCACCGCGGAGTCGTCGAGGGGGCGGTCGTGGCTCATGCGCTCCTCCGGCCGCGCCAGAGGTAGTACACCGGGAAGCCGAGCGCCGCGACGATCACGCCGGCCGCCGCGCGCCAGCCGCTGGCCGAGAGGTCGCTGACGATGATGGCGACGGTGACGAGCACGAACAGCGCCGGCGTGAAGGGGTACAGCGGCGTGCGGTAGGCCGAGAGCCGCTCGCCCGAGCGGCGCTCGCGCGCCCGCTGCGCGAACAGCGCGAAGGTGGTCACGCCGTAGAAGCTCCACATCGTGGTCACGAACCAGCCCGAGACGTCCTCGAACGAGCTGGCCACCCACAGCCACAGGCAGGCGAGCGCGGCCTGCGCCCACAGCGCGCGGTCGGGCGAGCCGCGCCGCGGGTCCACGTGCGCCAGCGGGCGCCACAGCAGGCCGTCGGCGGCCATGGCCAGGGTGACGCGCGGGCCGGTGAGGATGGCGCCGTTCACCGTGCCGAAGGTGGAGACCGCGACCAGCACGGCGAGCGCGCGCCGTCCGCCGCCGCCGAGCAGGCGCTCCACGACCTCCGCGCCCACCACCGGATGGGCCGCCACCTCGGCGGGCGAGAGCACGCGCAGGTAGGCGAGGTTGGTGACGACGTAGACGGCGACGACCAGCACCGTGCCCCAGACGATGGCCGGCGGCAGGTGGCGCCGCGGGTCCTTGATCTCGCCGGCCACGTAGGTGGCGTCGGTCCAGCCGTCGTAGGCGAAGAGCACCGGGATCATCGCCAGCGCCAGCGCCAGCCACAGCGGGTGCGCCGGGCCGCCGGCGGCCGCGGCGGTGGCGGCGGGCGACGCCACGGGAGCGGCGTGCGGCAACGCGAAGGCGGCCACGCACAGCGCGGCGATGCCCAGCAGCTTGAGCGTGGTGAAGAGCGAGGCGGTGCCCGCGCCGTGGCGCACGCCGAGGGCGTTCACGCCGGTGAGCAGCAGGATGGCGGCGGCGCCGGCG
>CAZSQE010000369.1:0-2968 GCA_964608905.1 uncultured bacterium
GGCCAGGGCGAGCACGGCGCCCAGGGCCCACCAGTCCACCGGCAGCAGGAACGGGGCGGGCAGCACGCTCATCGGGCGCCTCCCGCCGGCGCGCCGGGGAACGGGCCGGGCGCCGCGTCCAGCCGCAGCGTCGTCTCGGCGCGGTGCTGCGAGACGGCCAGCATCCGGTCGAGCGACGGCTGCATGCGGTCGAGGAAGGGCTGCGGCATCACGCCCATCCAGACGATGAGCACGAGCAGCGGCGCGAACACCAGCCGCTCCCGCAGCGACAGGTCGGCCAGGCCCCGGTTCTCCTCGTGCGTCACCGGGCCGAAGACCACGCGCTGGAACATCCACAGCATGTAGCAGGCCGAGAGGATCACGCCGCTGGTGGCGATCACCGCCCACCAGACGTTGGCGCGGAAGGCGCCGAGCAGCACCAGGAACTCGCCGACGAAGCCGTTCGTGCCGGGCAGGCCGATGGAGGAGAGCGTGACGACGAGGAAGACCGCGCCGTAGACCGGCATCGGCTTCCACAGCCCGCCGAAGTCGGCGATGAGCCGCGTGTGGCGGCGCTCGTAGATCACGCCGACGAGGAGGAACAGCGCCCCGGTCGAGACGCCGTGGTTGAGCATCTGCAGGAGAGAGCCGGCGTGGCCCAGCGGGTTCATCGCGAACAGCCCGAGCATGCAGAAGCCGAGGTGGCTGACGGAGGAGTAGGCCACCAGCTTCTTGAGGTCGGGCTGCACCATCGAGACCAGCGCGCCGTAGACGATGCCGATGAGCGCCAGCGCCACCATCCACGGCGTGGTGGCGGCGACCGCCGTCGGGAACAGCGGCAGGGCGAAGCGCAGGAAGCCGTAGGTGCCCATCTTGAGCAGCACCGCCGCGAGGATGACCGAGCCCGCCGTCGGCGCCTCGACGTGGGCGTCGGGCAGCCAGGTGTGGAACGGGAACATCGGCACCTTGATGGCGAAGGCCAGCGCGAAGGCGAGGAACAGCCAGAGCTGGGTCGCCGGCGCGATGGGCAGGGCGTAGAACGCGTCCAGGGCGAAGGTCGCGGTCCCGGTCAGCTCCTTCTGCAGGAAGTAGAGCGAGAGGATGGCGACCAGCATGAGCACGCTGCCGAACATCGTGTAGAGGAAGAACTTCACCGCCGCGTAGACGCGGCGCGGCCCGCCCCACACGCCGATGAGCAGGTACATCGGGATGAGCATGGCCTCCCAGAACACGTAGAAGAGCAGCAGGTCGAGCGACAGGAAGGTGCCGACCATGCCGGTCTCGAGCGCCAGCAGCAGGGCGTAGAACTCGCGCGTGCGCTCCCGCACCGCGCCGAAGGCGCCCAGCACCGCCACCACGGTCATGAGCGTGGTGAGCAGCACGAGCAGCATGCTGATGCCGTCCATGCCGAGGTGGTACTCCGCCCCCAGCCCGGGCAGCCACGGCCGCCGCTCGACGAGCTGCCAGCCCGGCGTCCACGAGCGCCACCACAGCGGCACGGACAGCGCGAACTCGCCCAGCGCGACGATCATGGCGCCGCGGCGGTGCCAGCGGCCGGCCGCGGCGGGCGTCAGGACCAGCGCCACCGCGCCCGCGAGCGGGAGGAAGACGAGCAGGGTCAGCCAGGGCAGGTTCACGGGCTAGTGCCTCAGGAGGTGCAGCAGCAGGGCGGCCACGCCCAGGGTGATGAACAGGGCGTAGGTGCCGACGAATCCGGTCTGGAACAGGCGCAGCACGGCCGAGGCGGCCTCGACCGTCGTGCCGACCCCGTTGACGATGCCGTCCACCACCTTGACGTCGAAGTGGCGCCACGCGGCGCGGGCCGTCTCGTGGACGCCGCGCACCACGGTGCCCTCGTACAGCTCGTCCACCCAGTACTTGTTCAGCAGCGTCCGGTGCGCGCCGGCGAAGCGCTCGCGCAGCCGCGTCGCCGTCTCCGGGCTCCACAGGTAGGCGCGGAAGGCGAACACGATGCCCGCCGCGGCGACCAGCACCGACAGGGCGATGAGCGCCCACTCCACCGCCGGCGCGATGGCGTGCGCGGCCGCGGCCCCGTGCCCGCCGCCGTGCGCCGCGCCGTGCCCGCCGCCGAACACCGGCGCCAGCCAGCGCGCGAACGGGTGCCCGCCCTCGACCAGCGGCGGCCCGACCAGCCCGCCCACCACCGACAGCACCGCCAGCACGAAGAGCGGCACGATCATCGACGGCGGCGACTCGTGCAGGTGGTGCTCGGCCTCGTGGCTCAGCCGCGGGCGGCCGCGGAAGGCGAGGAGGTAGAGGCGGAACATGTAGAAGGCGGTCAGCAGCGCGCCGGCCAGGCCCATGGCCCACAGCGCGAGGTGGCCCGAGCCGAAGGCGCCGGCGAGGATCTCGTCCTTGCTGAAGAACCCGGCGAAGGGCGGGATGCCGGCGATCGCCAGCGTCGCCATGAGCATGGTGAAGTGCGTCCACGGCAGCCGGGCGTGCAGCCCGCCCATGCGGCGCAGGTCCTGCTCGTTCGAGAGGGCGTGGATGACCGAGCCGGCGCCGAGGAAGAGCAGCGCCTTGAAGAAGGCGTGGGTCATGAGGTGGAAGATGCCGGCGGTGAAGGCGCCCACGCCGCAGGCCAGGAACATGTAGCCGAGCTGGCTCACGGTGGAGTAGGCGAGGACGCGCTTGATGTCGTTCTGCGCCAGGCCGATGGTGGCGGCGAACAGCGCCGTGAGCCCGCCCACCCACGCCACCGTCTCGAGCGAGAGCGGCGCCAGCTGGTAGAGCACGTGGGTGCGGGCCACCAGGTAGACGCCGGCGGTGACCATGGTGGCGGCGTGGATGAGCGCCGAGACCGGGGTCGGGCCCTCCATCGCGTCCGGCAGCCAGACGTAGAGCGGCAGCTGGGCGCTCTTGCCGGTGGCGCCGAGGAACAGCAGCAGCGTGATGGCGGTGACCGCCGCCCCGCCGGCCACGAACAGCCCCGGCGCCAGCGCCGCGACGTCGGCGAAGCGCAGCG
>CAZSQE010000370.1:0-2949 GCA_964608905.1 uncultured bacterium
GCTACAGCCCCGCGTGGGCCACCGACGCCGCGTTTCACCAGGCGGTGGACCTGCTTCTGGAGCCCGGCCGGTGCCTCATCGTCGACGAGGTGGACTACCTCATCCAGACCGGCGTCATCGAAACCCTTCGCAGCCTGTACGACTACACCGCCTGCCCCATCGTCATGGTGGGCATGGCGCCCGACCTGCCCCAAAAGCTCAAGGCGCGCTGGCCGTGGCTGTTCGACCGGTGCGGCACCCTGGTCCGGTTCAGCACCTTCACAGCCGAGGAGCTCGGTGAAATGGCCGAGCAGCTCTGCGAGGTCGCGTTCGAGGCGTCCGCGCTGGCGCTGGTGCGGGCCAAGAGCGAGGGCCGATTGCGCCCGGCATTGCGCGCCTTTGAACGGGCCGAAGCCGTCGCGCGCACCAATCGCCTCGAGCGCATCGGCCCCGAGCACCTGCGGGGCATCTGGAGCAACGACGACGAACCCGGGGCGGCCGGGCGGCGGGTGAGGCGGTGAGCCCGGTCATGGACCCCGTGCTGGCCTTCGTCCAGGCCCAGGGCCGGCGGCGGTTTGGCCTGCCCGAGCTGATCGACGCCACCGGCCACACCCGCAAGCAGTGCCTGCGGGCGGCCGACAAACTAGCGGCCGAGGGCTACCTGGCCGAGCTCGCCGACGCCCCCATCAAACCCGACCCGCACCAGGGCGGCCCCGCGTTGCGCAACCCCATCTGGCAAGCCGTGGAAGGCAAGCCGGTAGCGGCCCGCTCTCACCTTGCGGCCCGGGCCGACTGCACCCACCGGGCGCGAATGTGGAGGCTCATCCGGATGCGCCGGCAGTTCACGGTGAGCGACCTCGTCGTATTGGGCGGCGTCACCGAAGGCACGGCCCGGCTGTACGCGCAGATCCTCGAACGCCACAAGATCGTGAGGCGCATCGGCAAGCGGGGCCGCGAGCTGTTGTGGATCTTGCGGGCCGACACCGTCGCGCGCCCCCGCCTGGCCGAAGACGGCCCCCCCGCGGTGACCTCATGACCGCCTCGTGGCTCGACATCCTACGGCAGCAGGCCGAGGGCAAGACCCAGGCCGAAATTGCCCGCGAGCTCGGCTACAGCCCTGCCGTGGTCTCGCAGGTACTGGGGGGCCGCTACCAGGGCAGCCTCGATAACGTCGCCGCCCGCGTCGCGTCTATGTATGGCGTCGGCGGGCAGGTGCAGTGCCCCGAGCTGGGAGTGATCGCCCCCGGCCGGTGCGCCGACTCCTACGAAAGAGCCCATCGCCCCGGCATCCGCCCGGGCAACCCCCAGACCGCGCGGCTGGCCAAACGCTGCCGCGGCTGCCCCCTGCGACAATGAAAGGCGGTGTGTGATGGCCAAAATGGACGAGTGTACGGATGCGCGGCTGGCGGGGGTAGAAGCCGCGTCGGCGTACCTGGCGCGGCGCCGGGGCGGCGTGCCGGGGTGGCTGGCCCTCGCCGTAGCGGGCCTGGCGGCCCTGAACCTGTGGGTCGCGGCAACGGTGTGGCGGCTGTAATGGACCCCAACGGCAAGATCGACTGCCCCGAACGGGGAGAAACGGGAGTGCTCAGTTGCATCGCCCGCCAACTGGTGGCGGGGTGCACATGCGAAACCATCGCGGAAGAGGAGATTTCACATGCTGACGACGACGAAACGGCCCAAACTGCCGCTCACCCCCAACCACAGAAAGCCGCGGGCGCTGTGCGTGCGCTGCAAAACGGTGGGGCCGATCGTGGGCCGGGGCCTGTGCGGAAAATGCTGGCACACCATGAACCGGGCGGGGACGCTGGCCGACTGGCCGACGCAGAAGAGGGGGTCCACGGGTTTGGTGGCGGACAACCGGGCGCGGCCGGCCACGGCGGCGGGCCGGACGGTGACCCTGTCGTTGCCCCCGGCGGGGGTGGCCCTGTGGGAGATGCTCGAAGCGGCGGCGCGGCGGGAGTGGCGGACGCCGGAACTGCAACTGTGCGCGATGCTCGCCGCCGTGAAGACGCTGGGCGAAGCCCAGGACGTGACGCCATGAAGCGGCCGGCGCGGTTGGTGGTATGCGTGGTGTGCGGCGAGGAAAAGCCGCTCAAGTCCAAGGGGCGGTGCGACCGGTGCGACGCCCGGGCCCGCAAGCAGGAGAAGGCGGGCCGGGTGGTGGTGGCGGAGGAACCCCCGGCGGAACTGCCGGCGGCCCTCCGGACCGAAAGCCGGGCCGCCCCGGCGCCGGCGGCCCTGGCCGAAGAGCCGGTGACCCTTTGCCTCACCTTCGCCGGCGAGGACGTAGACCTGTACCGGCAGCTCGAAGCCGTGGCTCGCATGTGGCGGCGCACCCCCGAGAACCAGGTGCTCTACATGCTGGAGTGCAGCCGCGTCGAGACCCCTCGAATCGGGGGTCGGCCATGAGCACCCTCGCCGACATCGAACGGCTCACACAAACCTACGCCGCCGCCCGCGACGGCCTGGGCGACCTCTTGCGGGCGCTCGAGGGTGAGGTGGCCGACGCGCACCGGCGCTACCTGCCGGGCATCAAAAAGGCCCTGGCCCGGGCGGCCGAAGCCCACGATCGGCTGGGGGCCGCGGTAGAAGCCAACCCCGAGCTCTTTGTTCGGCCCCGCACGGTGCTGTTTCACGGGGTGAAGGTCGGGCTCGCAAAGGGCAAGGGCGTTCTCACCTGGGCCGACGCGGACCAGGTGGTGCGTCTGATCCAAAAGCACCTTCCTGACCGGATGGAAGTGCTCGTGAAGACCGTTCAAACGCCCGTAAAAGCCGCGTTGGAACAGCTGTCCGCGAGCGAGCTAAAGCGGCTCGGCGTCCAGGTAGAAGAAAGCGGCGACCAGGTGGTGATCAAGGCCATGGATGGCGCGGTAGAAAAGCTGGTCAAGGCCCTGGAAAAGGACGCCCTGCGAACCCTGGACGCGGCGCGAGACGCCGCCTGACGAACTACCCTTGGCCGGCTCCCCGCCC
>CAZSQE010000371.1:0-2940 GCA_964608905.1 uncultured bacterium
AAAAGCTGCTGTTCACCGATGCCGCGGGCTTTACGGAACTGCGCAAGGACCCGGTCGTCGGCCGCTGGGTGATCATCTCCACCGACCGCAGCCGCCGGCCGATGAACTTCGCCCCGACGCGGGTCGAGCGGGCCTCGAACTTCTGTCCCTTCTGCCCCGGGCAGGAGGACAAGACGCCGCCCGAGGTCTACGCCTGCCGCCAGAACGGCGGGGGGCCCAACAGCACCGGCTGGAAGGTCCGGGTGGTCCCCAACAAGTTCCCCGCCCTGCAGATCGAGGGCGCGCTCGACCGCCGCGGCGAGGGCCTCTACGACAAGATGAACGGCGTCGGCGCCCACGAGGTCGTCATCGAGGGGCCCAACCACGACCTGTCCCTGGCCGACCTGCCGGTCGAGCACCTGGTGGAGGTGCTCAAGGCCTACCGCGAGCGCATGGTGGACCTGCACCGCGACCGGCGCTTCCGCTACGTGCTGGTGTTCAAGAACCACGGCGCCGGGGCCGGCGCCACGCTCGAGCACACCCACACGCAGCTCATCGCCACCCCCATCATCCCCAAGATCCTCATGGAGGAGCTGGAGGGGGCGCGCCGCTACCACGAGCTCAAGGAGCGCTGCGTGTTCTGCGACATCATCCAGCAGGACACCGCCGACCACAACGGCCGGCGCGTGGTGGCGATGAACGAACGCTTCCTCGCCATCGAGCCCTTCGCCCCACGCTTCCCGTTCGAGACCTGGATCCTGCCGCGCCGCCACGACTCGTCGTTCCAGGTGGTGCAGGACCTGGACGAGTACCGGGACCTGGCCAGCATCCTCAAGGACACGCTGGGGCGCCTGAACCGCGCCCTCGACCGGCCGCCCTACAACTTCGTCATCCACACCGCGCCGGTGAGCGAGGGCGACCTCGACTACTACCACTGGCACCTCGAGATCATGCCGGTGCTGGCGCGCATGGCCGGCTTCGAGATCGGCTCGGGCTTCCACATCAACCCGACCCCGCCCGAGGACGCCGCCCAGTACCTGCGGGAGATCGCGGTCGAGGACTGACCGCGTACCCGGGATCCCCGTTGACCCAGACGAGCGAGAGGTCGTGAGCGGCTCCGCCCTGACCGTGGCGCACCTGGCCAGCGAGATGACGCCGCTGGCCAAGGTGGGCGGGCTCGGCGACGTCGTCGGCGCGCTGGCGGCCGAGCAGGCGCGGCGCGGCCACCACGTCACCGTGGCGCTGCCCGCCTACCGCGCCCTCGAGCTGCCCGGGGACTGGCGGCGCGAGCCGCTGGTCCGCGCCGACGTGCCGTGGGGCCTGGCGCACGAACGCGCCACCTTCGAGCTGCTGCGTGCGCCCGTGGAGGGGGCCGGCTCGCTGCGGGTGCTGCTGGTCGGCCACGCCGGCGAGCGGCGCTTCTACGAGCGCGACGGCATCTACGACGACCCCGCCACCGGCACGGGCTACCCCGACAACGCCGAGCGCTTCCTGTTCTACGCGCGCGCCGCGCTCGAGGGCCTCAAGGCGCTCGGTCGGCGCGTGGACGTGCTGCACGCCCACGACCAGCAGGCGGCCTGGGCGCCCTGCTTCGTGCGCACCCACGAGGCGCGGGCGAAGGTCTTCGCCGGCACGGCCACCGTCTTCACCATCCACAACCTCGGCTACCAGGGCATCCACGACCCATGGGTGCTGGGGCTGGCCGGCCTCCCCGGGCACCTGTTCCACGTCGCCAGCCCGTTCGAGTTCTGGGGCCGGGTGAACTACATGAAGGTCGGGCTGGCCTTCGCCGACCTGCTGTCCACCGTGAGCCCGCGTTACGCCCAGGAGGTGCAGTCGGGCGACGAGTACGGCTTCGGCCTCGAGGGCGTGCTGCGGCGGCGCAGCGCCGACCTGCGCGGCATCCTGAACGGCATCGACGACCGCGTCTGGGACCCGGCGCGCGATCCGCACCTGCCCGCGCCGTACGGGCCCGACTCGCTCGAAGGCAAGCGCGCCAGCCACGACCGGCTGGCCGCCGAGTGCGACTTCGCGCCGGAGTGGCCCATCGTCGGCATGGTCACGCGGCTGGCCGACCAGAAGGGGCTCGACCTGGTGGAGGAGGCGCAGTCCGCGCTGCTCGAGCTGGGCGCGAACTTCGTCGTGCTGGGGCGGGGCCAGCTCCACCACGAGGAGTGGCTGCGCGCCCTCATGGCCGGCTACCCGGGCCGCGTCCACTTCAGCCCGCGCCACGACGAGGGCATGGCCCACCTCATCGAGGGCGGCGCCGACCTGTTCCTGATGCCCTCGCACTACGAGCCCTGCGGCCTGAACCAGCTGTACTCGCTGCGCTACGGCACCGTGCCGGTGGTGCGCGAGACGGGCGGCCTCGCCGACACGGTGGAGGAGTTCGACATCGCCACCCGCCGGGGCACGGGCTTCCTCTTCGGGCCCTACGAGGCGGAGGCGATGGTGGGGGCGCTCAAGCGCGCGCTGGCGATCCAGAAGCAGCCCGAGCTGTGGCGCGCCCTGCAGCGCAACGGCATGGCGCTCGACTTCTCCTGGCGCGCCAGCGCCGACGGCTACGACCGGCTCTACGCCGACGCCGTCGCGCGCGTGCGCGCCGGCAGGGTGCCCACGCTGGAATCGGTCAGGGCGGCGCTGAAGGTCTAGCCGGCGTCAGCGGCCGCCGCCGGCCTTCCAGCGCACGATGCGGGCCTGGCTCACCAGCCCCCGGTGGGCGAGATCGGCGCCCAGGCGGGTGGCCTCGTCCGCGCCCTTCACCGGGCCCACGACCACGGCGTAGCCGTCCTCGTCCGAGCCCACGACCCGGCAGGGCAACGGCAGCGAGGCCGCCAGCCGCTCGCGCTCCGCGAGGGCGCGGCTCTCGGACAGGAACGTGGCGACCTCGACGCCGTAGGGCCGCGCCATCGCCGGGGGCGAGGGCGGCTCGGCCGCCACGGGCGTGGGCCGGGTCGTGGC
>CAZSQE010000372.1:0-2940 GCA_964608905.1 uncultured bacterium
GCGGAAGCGCACGCCGTCCAGCGCCGCGCCCGGGCCGGCCAGGCCGGCGGCCACCGCCGCCTCGTCGAGCACCGCGCGCACGTCGCACGGCGCGACGTTCAGGTCGGTGGGCCGCGCCATGCCGGCCACCTGGTTGGTGAGCTGGGTCAGGCTGGCGACGGTGCCCTCGAGGGTCTTGAGGGTGTCGCGCTGGAAGTCGGGGTTGTCCATGTAGCGCCGCGCGGTCTGGACCACCAGCGACAGCCCCGAGATCTGGTTCTTGATGTCGTGCAGCACGTAGCTCGACAGCCGGTTCAGCGACTCGAGCTGCCGCGCCTCGGCGAGCTGCTCGGCCAGGCGCGCGAACCACAGCACCGCGCCGAGGTGCCGGGCCATCGAGCCCAGGAACTCGGCGTCCTCGAACGAGTACTCGTCGCCGTCGCGCTTCTTCGACAGCCACAGCAGGCCCACCAGGTTGTCGCCAGCCTGGAGCGGGGCGCAGGCCGCCGCCTCCATCACCTGGATGGTCGGGCGGTTCTCGACCGCGAGGGGGATCAGGTCGAGGTCGTGCCGCAGGTCGCGGAAGACGACCGGGGCGCGCGTGCGCTCCAGCTCGCGCACCAGCGGGTTGTCCGGCTCGACCACGCTGGGCAGCCCGGCCGGCCCGTGCAGCAGGCGGAAGGGCGCCGCCGTGCCGGGCAGGCCCGCCAGCCGCTCGTCGCGGGCGTAGAGGGCGACCCGCTCGGCGCCGAAGATCGAGCACACCAGGGCGTCGATCTGGCGGCAGACGTCCTCGAGCCGGGCCGTGGGCACGATGCCGGCGCTCACCCGCTCCCACTCCCGCCGGTAGTCGTAGCGGTTGGCGTAGAGGTTGCGGTCCACGAAGTGCTTGACCGCGCGGTTCACGCGCGGGCTCACCGCCAGCAGCAGCCCACCGCCGCCCACCAGCAGGTAGAAGGCCAGGCCGACGAGGCGCCGGGCCTCGGGCGAGAGCATCGGCACCACCTTGGACAGCACCGTCATGAGCAGCAGGAACGCCCCGGCCACGGTGAGCGAGACCGACGAGTAGTAGATGACCGGCCGCGCCACCGGCACGCTCATGTCCGAGAGCCGGCGCCGCGCCAGCGCCATCGCCGTGACCGCGCCGGCGACGAACAGCGGGACGCCGCTGGCCGCCAGCCAGGCCACGCGCAGCTCGCCGAACATCAAGCCGCCCGAGACGACCAGCAGCTCGCTCAGGATGCCGAGCAGGAAGGCGACGAACAGCGGCCGCAGCCAGCGCTGGGCGTGCACCGGGGCGATGCGCAGCATGCCCTCGAAGTTCATGAGCATGACCAGCATCACCACCACCAGGTACATGAGGTAGATCTTGCCCAGCGAGCCGAGCACGATGACCGCGTCGCCGTGCGACCCGGTCACGCCGCGCACCACCCACTCGCTGCCGGCGATGGCCCACAGGATGACGCAACCCGTGAGCGCCAGGGTCAGGTAGGCACCGGCGTCGCGGATCTGCTTCCACGGGTCCGGGCGGGCCAGCACGACACTCAGCGCCAGCCACAGCCACGAGGCCAGCGCCGAGACGCCGGCCAGGTAGGTGGCCCAGGTGCGCTCCGACAGCCCGGAATCCGTCTGGATGAAGCCCACCGTGCCGGCCTGGAAGGCGGCGATGCTCAGGAAGGCCGAGGAGAACAGCAGCGTCACCAGCCAGTGCCCGCGGCGCAGCAGCGAGAGCAGGCCGATCACCGTGGCCAGCAACGCGCCGGCGGTCAGGATGCTGACCTGCAGCGGCCAGTACGTCAGGTCCAAGTCCACCTCCTATCGGGGCCCGTCGCCCAGGCGCACCAGCGCCCGCTCGATCCGGCCCCGCAGCTCGGCGTCGCCGGCCCGCCACGCGGCGGCCCGGTAGAGTTCGAGCGCGAGTTCCCCGTCCATCCCCTCCGTCTCCGCCGCCGCCGCGGCGCGGGCCAGCAGCGCGGCGTCGAGCGGCGAGTCCGGGTGCCGCTGCAGCAGCGCCGCCAGCGCCCCGCAGGCGCGGCGGGCGTCCCCCGTCTCCAGCAGCAGGAGCGCCCGGGCCTCCCCGACCCGCACCTGCACGCTGTCGTCCAGGTGGCTGGCGAGCAGTTCCTCCAGCGCCCGCAGCGCGCGGCCCGCCTCGGCCCGCCCCAGCTCGCGCTCGCCGCGCTCGAGGTGGTGCCGCACCAGCCGCACCCGCGACTCGAGGGCGAGCGGGTGCGAGGGCGCCGCGACGGCCAGCGCACTATACTCCCCGCGGGCCTGGCCCCAACGGTCCAGCTCCTCGAGCAGCCGGGCCCGCTCGTAGCGCGCCCGCACCACCGACTCGAGGTCGTCGGGATCCTCATCGATCAGCCGCTCGTAGGCCCGCAGCGCCGAGTCCGGCGTCCCGCGCGCGCGCCAGGCCCGCGCCGTCAGCAGCAGGCCCGCCGGGCGGTCCGCGGGGCCGAACCCCGCCGCCCAGCGCGCGTAGGCCAGCGCCGTGTCCGCCTCCGCGCCCTCGAGCGCCCGCTCGGCCAGCAGCCGCACCAGCCGCGGCGCCGACGAGGCGGCCGCCGGGTCGGCCAGCGCCGTCCGCAGGGCGGCCCGCGCGCCCGCCGCGTCGCCGCGCGCCCGCCGCGCCTCGGCCAGGCGCAGGCACAGCCCGGTGTGCGCGGTCCGCCCGCGCCGGGCGGGGAGCAGGTCCTCGTAGAGCCGCTCGGCCGCGCGCAGCACCGAGTCCACGCCCGGGCCGTCGCCGCGCAGGCGCCGCGCGCGCGCCACGAGCAGCGGCGCGTCCAGCACCGGCTCGCGCAGCGAACCGTCCGCCGGGTCCGCCGCCGGGTACTCGCGCGCCACCACCGCCCAGGCCTCCTCCGCCGCGCCCGCGCGGCCCGCGCGCTCGAGCAGGCGCGCCCGCTCCACCGCCGCCGCCAGCGACGCGCCCGGCGCCGCGCGGTAGTCCAGCCG
>CAZSQE010000373.1:0-2927 GCA_964608905.1 uncultured bacterium
CGCCCGCCTACCTGCCGCCGCCGCCGCCATCGCCGGGCGCCCGGCTGCCGGAGCGCCTCGCGGCCTTCCTCGCCGCGCACTCGCCCGTCCTCTCCGCCTACGCCTTCGACCTGTCCCGCACCCCGGGCGGCGTGGACGTCTACGGCGCCGACCAGTGCGTCGAGCTGGCCCGTGCCCTGCGGGCCGAGTTCCCGCGCCTCGGCGTCGTGCTGCGCCTGTCCCGGGTCGCGGACGAGGCCTACCGCCGCGAGCTCGAGGCGCGGGTGACGGCGCACGGGCTCGCGGACCACGTGCTCTTCGCCACCGAGCCGCTGGCGGACGCGACCCTGCTGTGGTCGGCCAGCGACGTCTTCCTGCGGCCGACCTGCACCGACGGCGACGCGGTCGCCGTGCGCGAGGCGCTCGGCCTGCGCGTGCCGGTGGTGGCCAGCGACGTCGCCGCGCGCCCGGCGGGCACGGTGCTCCACCGCGCCGGCGACACGGCGGACCTGGTCCGCGCCGTGCGCGAGGTGCTGGTCCGTCACGACGACCACGTGCGGGCGCTGGCGACGGTCGCCGTACCCGACAACTTCCCCCCGCTGCTGGCGCTCTACCGCGCCATCGCCCGGACAAGGAGCCACCCGTCATGAAGCAGGTACTCATCCGCAAGGGCGGCGCCGTCGTGGCCGACGTCCCGGCGCCCCGTGTCGAACCCGGCGAGGTCCTGGTGAGCGTGCGGGCCTCGTGCATCTCCGTCGGCACGGAGATGAGCGGGGTGCGCTCCAGCGGCGTGCCGATGTGGAGGCGGGCGCTGCAGCAGCCGGAGAAGGCGGCGCAGGTGGTCCAGATGGTGGCGACGCAGGGGCTGAGCCGCACCTGGAAGCTGGTCGAGGCCAAGCGGGACGAGGCCAGCCCCACCGGCTACTCGGCCGCCGGCGTGGTCGTGCAGGTCGGGGCCGGCGTGGACGACCTCGGCCCCGGCGACCGCGTCGCCTGCGCCGGGGCGCAGTGCGCCCACCACGCGGAGTTCATCCGCGTGCCGCGCAACCTGTGCGTGCCCCTGCCCGAGGGGCTCGACTGGGAGGCGGCCGCCACCGTCACCCTCGGCGCCATCGCCCTGCAGGGCGTGCGCCGGGCGCAGCCCACCCTGGGCGAGAGCTTCGTCGTCATCGGCCTCGGGCTGCTCGGCCAGCTCACGGTCCAGCTGCTGCGGGCCAACGGCTGCCGCGCCATCGGCGTGGACCTCGACCGCGACCGCGTCGCCCTGGCGCTGGGCCTGGGCATGGACGCGGCGGTGGGCCCGGACGAGGGCGACGACGTCCAGCAGGTCGCCCGCCTCACCGACGGCGTCGGCGCCGACGGGGTCATCATCACCGCCGCCACCTCCTCGGACGCGGTCATGTCCACCGCCTTCCGCATGTGCCGCCGCAAGGGCCGGGTGGTGCTGGTGGGCAGCGTCGGGCTCAACCTCGACCGCGCCGACTTCTACGCCAAGGAGATCGACTTCCTCGTCTCCACCTCGTACGGCCCCGGCCGCTACGACCACCGCTACGAGGAGCAGGGCCTCGACTACCCGGTGGCCTACGTGCGCTGGACGGAGAACCGCAACATGGCCGAGTACCTGCGCGCGGCCGCCGACGGCCGCGTGCGGGTCGGGCCGCTCGTCTCGGCGCGCCACCCGCTGCGCGACGCGGCCGCGGCCTACGCCTCGCTGGACGCGCCCGGCAGCAAGCCGATGCTCGTGCTGCTGACCTACCCGGAGCCGGAGGGGCCGCCGGTCCACACGCTGCGGCTCCGGCCGAGCGCCGCGGTGACGCCGGGGCGCATCCGCATCGCCGTGCTGGGCGCGGGCGGCTTCGCCCGCTCGACGCACCTGCCCAACCTGCAGGACCTGGGGGACCGCTTCGCCCTGCAGGCGGTGGTGAGCCTCGACGGCCACGGCGCCGCGGCGGTGGGCCGGCAGTTCGGCGCCGCCTACGCCTCGACCGACTCCCAGGCGGTGCTGGCGGACCCGGAGGTGGACGCGGTGCTCATCGCCACCCGCCACCACCTGCACGCGCCGCTGGCGCTGGCCGCGCTGCGGGCGGGCAAGCACGTGCTGGTGGAGAAGCCGCTGGCCCTCACCGCCGCCGAGCTGGACGAGCTCGACGGGTTCGTGCGGGCCGCCGGCGAGCGGCCGCTGCCGGTGCTGCTGACCGGCTACAACCGCCGCTTCTCGCCCTACGCGCGGCGCCTGGCGGAGCTGGCGAGGGGGCGCACCGGTCCGTTCATCATGGACTACCGCATGAACGCCGGGCACATCCCGCGCGACCACTGGGTGCACGGCGCGGAGGGCGGCGGCCGCAACCTGGGCGAGGCCTGCCACATCTACGACCTGTTCACCTTCCTCGCCGACGCCGAGGTGACCGGGGTCTCGGCGCACGCCATCGTGCCCCGCTCGCACCACGTCGGGCGCAACGACAACTTCGTCGCCACGATGAGCTTCGCCGACGGCTCGGTGGCCAGCCTCACCTACACGGCGCTGGGCCACGCGGCGTTCCCCAAGGAGACGGCCGAGCTCTTCGTGGACGGCAAGGTCGCCGTGCTGGACGACTACCGGCGGCTCCGCGTCGTCGGCGCGCCCGGGGGGCCGCTCCGCACGCCGGTCCAGGACAAGGGGCACAAGGACGAGCTGGTGGCCTTCGCCGACGCGGTGAACGGGAAGGGCTGGGCCTCGCCGTGGTGGCAGCAGCTGCAGGCGGCGCGCATCGCGCTGGCGGTGGAGGGGCAGATCGACCCCGCGCAGGCCGGCGGATGAGCGTCCGGCCGGGCCGCGCGCCCGGGGCGTGACGGCCCCGGCGGGAGGAGACGACACGAAAGCGCCACGCGGATCCACGGGGCCCGCGGCCGCGGGCCTGGGCGGCCTGCTCGAGCGGGCCGGCGCGCTGCCGCCGCGGCAGCTGCTCGCC
>CAZSQE010000374.1:0-2920 GCA_964608905.1 uncultured bacterium
GAGCCCGCGCCGCTCGCCGCGCTGGCGATGCGCTCGAGCGCCACCGGGCTCTTGGCCGGCGCCGGCGAGGTCGCGCGCGTCGAGCTGCGCGAGCTGCGCACCCACCCCGGGCTCTACCTGTTCGTGCCGATGATCCTGATGCAGACCCTGGGCAGCCTGGTGAGCGTCGGCGCCTTCGACACCGCCCTGCTCAACACGCCCGGCCTGCTCGCCGCGCAGGCGATGAACACGCTCACCCTGCTCGTCTGCCTGCTGCTGCTCTTCTACACGGTGGAGTCGCTGCAGCGCGAGCGCGGCACCGGCTTCGGCAGCATCCACTACGCCACCCCGCTGCGCACCGGCTCGCTGCTGCTCGGCAAGGCGCTGGCCAACACCGTCGTGGCGCTGGCGGTGCTGCTGGCGGCGCTGGCCGGCAGCGCCGTCGTCGTCGCCGTGCAGCAGAAGGTGCCGTTCCGCCTCGAGCCGTTCCTGCTCTGCTGGGGGCTGCTGCTCACGCCCACCTTCCTGGTGTGGACCGCGTTCGTCATGGCGGTCTTCGTCGTGACCCGCAGCCGCTACGCCACCTACGCCCTCGGCCTCGGCGCCATGGCGCTGACCGGGTTCTTCCAGGTGCGCGGCAAGATGAACTGGTCGTTCAACTGGGACCTGTGGGGCGTGGTGCGCTGGAGCGACATCAGCGTGTTCGAGCTGGACCGCACCGCGCTCGTCCTCAACCGGCTGCTGGTGCTGGCGCTGGCCGTGCTGTTCGTCGCCGTCGCCGTGCGCCTGTTCCCGCGCGTCGAGGCCGACGCCACCCGCACGCTGCACGGCCTGCGGCCGGCCGCGCTGGCGCGCTCGGCGCTGCGCTTCGCGCCCCTGGTCGTCGTGCCGCTCGCGCTGTGGGGCGCGCTCTGGTTCCAGGTCGAGCAGGGCTGGGAGGGGCGGCGGGCGAAGAAGCTGGCCAAGGACTACTGGCGGCAGAACGTGGCCACCTGGCGCGAGGCCGCCCTGCCGGCGCTCGCCGGCGTCGAGCTCGACCTGGACCTCGACCCGGCGCGGCGCGCGTTCCGCGTCGCCGGCACCTACGCGCTCGCCAACCTCGACGCCGCGCCGCTGGCGCGCTTCCCGGTTACCAGCGGCTTCCACTGGGACTCGCTCGCCTGGACGCTCGACGGCGAGCCCTGCCAGCCCGAGGACCGCGCCGGCCTGCACGTCTTCACCCCGCCGCGGCCGCTCGCCGCCGGCGACACCGTGCGGCTGGGCTTCCGCTACCGCGGCACCTTCCCGCGGGGGATCAGCCGCAACGGCGCCGGGCCGCACGAGTTCATCGTGCCCTCGAGCGCCGTCTTCACCGGCTTCGGCGGACCGACCCTCGTGCCGCAGCTCGGGTTCGTGGAGGGCATCGGGCCCGAGGAGAAGGACCGGCCCGAGCCGCGCTGGTACCCGGACGACGTCTGGCGCGAGACGCTGCCGGCGATGATCCCCTCGGCCCGCTCGTGGTACCCGGCCCGCATCCGCGTCACCGTCCCCGCCGACTTCCGCGCCAACGCCAACGGCGTGCTGGTGGGCGAGAGCGTGGCGGACGGCCGGCGCACCCTCACCTACGTCACCGACCGGCCCGTGCACCTGTTCAACGTGGTGGCCGGGCGCTGGACCGAGAAGCGCGGCGACGGCGTGGCGATCTACCACCATCCCGCGCACACCTACAACCTCGAGCCGATGCTGCAGGCGCTCGCCGGGTCGCGGCGGTGGTACGCGGAGTGGTTCGCGCCCTACCCGTGGCGCGACCTGCGGCTGAGCGAGTTCCCCGCCCTGCGGGACTACGCGCAGGGCTCGCCCACCAACATCACCTTCTCCGAGGGCATCGGCTTCCTGACCAGGAGCGAGCCCAGGGCCGACGCGCCGTTCTGGATCACGGCGCACGAGGCCGCCCACCAGTGGTGGGGCAACATCCTCGTGCCCGCCGACCGCCCCGGCGCGGTGGTGCTCTCCGAGGGTATGGCCCACTTCTCGACCGCGCTGCTCATCGGGCAGCTCAAGGGGACGCAGCAGCAACTCGCGTTCCTGCGGCAGATCGAGGACCAGTACGCCAACACCCGCCGCGCCGACGCCGAGCGGCCGCTCGTGCGGATCGACGGCTCGCGCCGCGGCGACGACCGCATCGTCTACGACAAGGGCGGCTGGACCGCGTGGATGATGATGCAGCTCGTCGGCCGCGAGCCGATGCTCGCCGGCCAGCGCGACTTCATCGCCGCGTGGCGCGACCGGGACGACCACCCGGTGCTGCAGGACTGGCTGGCGCACATGCGCGGCTACGCGCCCGACACCGCCGCCTACGACGCCTACGTGCGGCAGTGGTACTGGGACGTGGTCGTGCCCGAGTACCGCCTGAGCGACGCCCGCGCCGTCCGGCGCGGCGACGCGTGGGAGGTGCGCGCCACCGTGCGCAACGCCGGGAGCGGCACCATGCCGGTGGAGATCGCCGCCGTGCGCGGCGTGCGCTTCGCCGACACAAAGAAGCAGGAGGAGCCCTGGCGCGACGCGCGCGCCACCGTGACGCTGGGGCCGCAGCAGACGCGCAGCCTCGTCATCCGCTGCGGCTTCGAGCCCGAGCGGCTGGTCGCCGACCCGGACTTCCGCGTGCTGCAGCTCGAGCGGCAGAAGGCGACCACGCGGGTCGAGCGGGAGCGGCCGGCGGCCACGGCGGCGGCGCGGGGGAGCGGGGGGAGGAGCGCGCGAAGCTGAGACGGGCGCGCGCCCGGGGCGTGGCGGAACGAGACCCGCCGCGCCCCGTCAGTGCGGCCGCACGCGGGCCACGATCAGCGTCGGCGTGCGGACGAGGATCTCGAGCGGCGTCCCGGCGTCGGCGGCGACCTCGTGCTCGCGCGCCGGGCGGAACGCCAGGTAGGTCGCCCCGTCGCCGGCGCGATGCGCCTGCAGC
>CAZSQE010000375.1:0-2914 GCA_964608905.1 uncultured bacterium
GGGGCACCCGGCGGTGGCCGGCGATGTCGCGCGGCGCCACGACGTCGAGCTTCTCCAGCTCGTTGAAGAAGGTGAGCGGGTCGCCCTCGCAGGCGTCGGCCACCGCCTCGATGGTGCCCGGGGCGACCTCGAGGTCGCCGCCGGCCAGCCGCACCGCGCCCCAGCGCAGCAGCCCGGCGCGGTCCGGCGGCTCGGCGAGCCAGCGCACGGCGGCGGCGGCCCGCAGCCCGTCGAGCTTCTTGCGCGGCGTGTCGGCCTCGGACTCGTGCAGCACGAGGCAGGAGCCGCCGGTGGGCACGGCGAGGCCGGCGGCCAGCGCGGCGAGCTTCTTCTCGCTGCGCGCGAGGTCCTCGACCTCGAGCACCAGGATGAGGTCGCGCGGGCTGAACAGCGACGCGCCCTGGAAGGCGGCGAGGATCTCCTCCACCCCGGCCTCGGCGGCGCGGAAGACCCGGCCCAGCGGCGCCTCGGGCACCGCCTTCGCCCAGGCGCGGCGCAGCTCCGCCATGAGCGCGGCCTTGAGCGCCTCGCTGGGGCCCTCGAGGTAGAGCGTGGGCGGGAAGTCGCCGCGGCGGAAGCGCTCGATCAGCTCGAGCCCGTCCGCGCGCCGCGCGCGCGCCGCCGGGACGCCCGCCGACCGTCCGCGCGCCGGGGCGCCGCCGCGGCCGGCCGGGGCGGCCGGCGGGCTACCAGCCTTCGACCGAGCGGCTGAGGATCTCGTCGGCGATCTTGGTGATGGCTTCCTTGCGTCCATCCAGCTCCGTCTGTGCCGTCTGCCCCGGCACGTCCACCACGAAGTAGTTGGCGGTCTTGACCAGGTCGGACTCGTTCCAGATCTCCCGGTTCTTCACCTGGTCCTTGAAGACCACGGCGCAGCCGATCGTGACCCGGTATTCCTGGGCCCGGTTGGCGGCCGAGAAGCCGAAGACCGCGTTCCTGTAGGTGGTGATCCGGCCGCGGATGACCGCGTCGGCGGAGCGCTCGTCGACGACGCGCAGGTGGTTGTCCTTGACGATGCGCTCGACGACCGCGGTGGTGATCTCCTGGTCGAGCGTGTACTCGGTCGTGCCGTTCTCGAAGACCGGGATGGCCACGGTCTTCAGGTGCGACGGCAGGAGCGCGGTGCTCGTGGTGTAGGCGCACGAGCCCGCGCCCAGCGTCAGCGCCGACAGCAGGACGAGCAGCGTCCGGGAGTGCGGGTGGTGCGGCGTGGGGACCTACTCCGCCGGGGCCTCCGAGCGTTCCTTCGGCCCGTGGATCTGGTAGAGCTTCATGCGGTAGCGGAGCTTGTCCCGCTTGAGGTTCAGGAACTCCGCCGTCCTCGACTGGTTCCAGTTCGTAGCATACGAGGCGCGCAGAATCAAGGCGCGCTCGAGCCGCTCGATGAGGTCCTCGAAGGGGATGCCGCTCTCGGGCAGGCTGCCGTTCAGGTACTCGTCCACGCGCTGCCCCACCGTCAGCTCCGCGTCGGGGCGCGGCCGGGCGCCGAGCTTGAGGTGGTGCGGCTCCAGCCGCTCGCCGGTCTCGAGCAGCACGGTGCGCTCGAACAGGTTCTTGAGCTCGCGGATGTTGCCGGGCCAGGCGTAGTCGAGCAGCACGCGCTCGGCCGCCGGGCCGATCTCGCGGAAGCTCTTCTTGAACTGGCGGGCGAAGCGGTCCATGAACAGCCGGGCCAGCGGCAGCACGTCCTCGCGGCGCTCGCGCAGCGGCGGCACGAAGAGGGGCACGACCTTGAGCCGGTAGTAGAGGTCCTCGCGGAAGCCCCCCTCCCGCACCGAGCGCTCGAGATCCTGGTTGGTGGCGGAGATGATGCGGACGTTGACCGTGATGTCCTTGGTGCCGCCGACCCGCTTGAAGATGCGGCGCTCGAGCACGCGCAGCAGCTTGACCTGCAGCATCGGGCTCATCTCGCCGATCTCGTCGAGGAACAGGGTGCCGGCGTTGGCCAGCTCGAGCAGGCCCTGCTTCTGGGAGCGGGCGTCGGTGAAGGCGCCCTTCTCGTGGCCGAACAGCTCGCTCTCGAGCAGCTCGCTGGGGATGGCGGCGCAGTTGATCTCGACGAACGGCTTGTCGTGCCGGCCGCTCATGCGGTGGATGAGGTTGGCGAAGTACTCCTTGCCGGTGCCGCTCTCGCCCTCGATGAGCACGCTGGTGGTGTCGCCGCGCGCCACCTGCTCGGCGATCGAGTAGCACTCCTGCATGCGGGGGCTCGTGGAGTGCAGGTAGTCCTCGTCGGTGAAGGCGGTGTTGCGCAGCCGGCGCAGCTCGAGCCACAGCTTCTGCGACTCCAGCGCACGGGCCGCCAGCGCCAGCAGCTCCTCGTTCTGGAACGGCTTCTTGACGAACCAGTAGGCCCCCGCGCTCATCGCCTCGACCGCGGTCTCGATCTCGCCGAAGGCGGTCATCAGGATGACCGGCACCTCGGGGTGGGCCTGCTTGAGCTCGCGCAGCAGCTCGATGCCGGTCCCGTCCGGCAGCTTCAGGTCGAAGATGCCGAGGTCGGGGACGTCGTGCTCCAGCACCTGGCGGGTCTCGCGCAGGGACCCGGTGCTCTGCACCGCGTAGCCCTCGTCGCCGAGCGCCTTGCTGACGAAGTGGCGGATGGACTCCTGATCGTCCACCACCAGGATGTTGGCCTTGCTCATGACGTCCCTCCGTGGTTCTCCAGGGGCAGCTCCACCGTGAAGGTGGCGCCCCGACCGGGTTCGCTGCTGACCGCCAGGCGTCCGCCGTGGCGCTTGACGATGTCGTGGCTGATATAGAGACCCAGCCCGCTGCCGCCGGGCTTGGTGGTGGTGAAGGGCTCGAACAGGGTCTTCAGGGCCTCGGCGCCGATGCCGCTGCCGTGGTCCTCGACCTGGATCTGTACGCCGGCCGGGGCGGTCGCGGCGCCGGGGACGGCGTACAGATCCAG
>CAZSQE010000376.1:0-2908 GCA_964608905.1 uncultured bacterium
CGCGGTTGTCCACGGCCCGGATGACGAAGACGTGGAAGTCCCGCGACAGCGGCTGGGGCACGTTCGGGTTCCCGGGGACGGAGGCCGAGAAGTTGAAGGTCTGCTCGTTGTTGGTCGTGGCCACCCACGTGGTGTCGAGGCCGGCGTCGCTGGGCGGGTCCACCGCGTACTCGAAGCGGACGATCCGGCCGTCCGCGTCGAAACCCACCCAGTTCATCCTGTAGACGTAGAACTCGGCCTGGGTGGTGTCCACCGGCGCGTACGTCAGCCGGATGGTGGGGCGCTGGTTCGGCAGGATGATGCTCTTGAGGTCCTTGCTGCAGCCGAAGCTCCCGAGGCCGGCGAGGACCGCCAGCGCCAGGAGGACCGGAGGTACCGCGCGGGTCCGCATGGTCTACTCTCCCCCGCCCGGCGAATCGGGCCCCGGCCGGCCCGCGCTCGCCGAACTCGTCTCGGGCGCCGCCCCCAGGGCGGGCCTGACGTAGGTGACGTTGATGACGTTGTCGGGACTGACGGGCTCCCCGGCGTAGGTCGCGATGCCGTTGACGCACCGGCCCTGCCCGGGGCTGCCCTCGCAGTCGATGCAGTCGCAGACCTGGATGCTCACCCGCATGGGGCCCGAGGCGAACGGGTTCTTCACCATGGAGCCGCCCGGGACGAAGCTGAGGGCGACCGGGCTGCCGAGGTTGATGTAGTTGAGACCGCTCGAGCTCAGGTAGGTCCAGGCCGTGTCGGCGCCCGTGTAGATGCTGTTGCCGTACAGCCTGATCCGGAAGCGGGTGATGGTGGTCGAGGTGGGGCCGCCACCCGCCGGGCTGACCACGGTCGGATCGTAGGGGTCGAGGTCCATGCCCTTCAGGTAGAAGTCCCACTGCGTCGTGTTGATGACCTGGCCCTCGAGCGGGCGGAACTGCGCGTCCCGCACCAGCGCCGGGGCCTTGTTCACGTAGAAGACCAGGACCTTGTGGCGCTGCGCGATCTGCGCCGGGGTGCCGGTGCCGCCGTCGACCGCCTCCGCGATGCGGGTCGGGTCGTCGCCCGCGCTCCTGTCCAGCGTGCCCTCGAAGTCCTCGGCGCGCACGACGGCGAAGGACTTGCCCGCCTGGAACATGCGCCACCAGCCGCCCAGCACCGGCGAGCGGTAGACCGACGCCGGCTCGTACACCGGGTAGAGCGTGGTCTGGGCCGGGCTGTTCTTCAGGTTGGAGGGCGTCAGCCGCGTGACGACCAGCGAGCGGAAGCCGATGGGCGAGCCGGCCCGTCCGTCGAGCTGGGTCTCGTCCTCGAGCACCGCGCCGGGCAGGATGCTGCCGTCCTGCGCCTTGATCGCGGGGTCGGTGCTGTCGGCGCGGATCTGGTAGCGCGAGTCCTTGTCGTAGCCGCCGTTCCACAGGACGATGAACGAGTTCATGTGGACGGTGTCGCCCTCGCTGCGGGCGTAGAGCCGGTTCCTGTAGATCTCGTAGAAGGTCCCGCGCGCGTCGAAGGGGCGTCCGCCCGGCGGGAAGCGCTTCGACGGCCGGTACTGCATGGAGTCCAGCCCGAAGTAGGAGCCGGCGGGCAGCGGCGGGGTCGTGACGAAGGCCGAGCCGGCGTCCTTGGTCGGCCACTGGTTCACCACCACGCTGCGGGTGCCGTACTCGCCGTCCCCCGTGTCCGTGAAGTGGGCCGGGTCCGGGCCCGCCCACCACGTGTCGGGCGCGTAGTTCATGAAGAAGTGCCGGGTCGTCTCGCCGGCGCCGCCGGCCAGGTCCAGCGCCCGCAGCGTGAAGACCTTGGCCCCGGTCGAGACCGGCCTGCCGCCCACCGGGGGGTAGGTCGCCGAGCGGACCGAGGAGTCCACGGTCTGGAACTGCGTCTCGTCCAGCTTGTAGCGGTACAAGCTCACCGTCATGAGCGGGTCGCGCAGCTCGGCGCGCCAGCGGAAGTCGAGCCGGCTGTAGGCGGCCGCGGTGTCCTGCGGCGGGAAGTTGCGGTCGTAGACGCGGGTCAGGTACTTGACGTCGGCGTCGAGGTACGGGTCGCCGGCGGAGTTCAGCCGGACGATGGTCCCGGTGGCCCTGGCTTCGTCGATGACCGGGTTGGGCGGGTACTTGTCGAAGGCGCGGAAGGTGAACTTGGCCGGTGTGGGGTCCGGTTTGCCCTTGTCGTCCACCGCGTAGATGTAGAACGCGTGCTGCCGGTCCGTGTACAGCTCCGACACGGTGAAGATGAAGGTGGAATCGGTCTTCGTCGTGTACCGGTAGTCACCCGGCTTCGGCCCGGGCAGGTTCGGGAGGCGGCCGGTCTCGTCGGGGGCGGCCGTGGTCTCGACGACGGCGTAGTAGAAGCCGTTCACCGAGCCGTCCTGGTCGGCGCCCGCCCAGTACAGGTGGAAGCGGACCGGGATGACGGTCAGGTTCGGCGGCCCCGTGGGGATGCCGCTGCCGTCCTTGATCGTCAGGGTGTCCATCGGGGCGGCGGTGATCCAGGTCTCCGGCGCCTCGTTGGTATCGATGTTGGGAGTCAGCGCCTTGCGGCACCCAGCGGCGGTGACCAAGGACAACGCCAGCAAGCACAAAACGACCCGTGGACCCAAGCGCATTCGCGCCCCCCAAGAACGCCCAGTCATGTGAGTGGGAAGTGATGGCAGGCTAACAACCCGTCCGGGAACCGTCAAGCCGAAAGCCCGGATACGTTACGCCGTGCGACCGCCACGCGCAACCCGGCCGCCGGGCGCCGGGCGGCGCGGGTAAGACCCTCCGGTCTCGGCCTTTCGGGCGTCGGCGTGGCCGGCCGGGGAGGCCGCGCCGAGCCCCGCGACGGAGCCGGTCCGCGAGGTCCGCCGGCCGAACGGGCGGCGTGCCGGAGGGCCCGGCCGGACCTGCTCGGGAAGGCCCTCGCAGCCGTCCCCGGGGCAGGGTTCCGC
>CAZSQE010000377.1:0-2902 GCA_964608905.1 uncultured bacterium
CACTTGTAAGTAAACACATACTTGCGTATACTCCCCGCCATGACGACCACCCGCCCGCCGTCCCGCAAGCCCACCGGGGTGCGCCGCACCGAGATCGCCGACGCCGCCATGCGCGTCATCGCCGCGCAGGGCGCGCGCCACTTCACCGCCCGCACCCTGGCGCGGGAGGTGGGCATCACCGACGGCGCCGTGTTCCGACACTTCGCCACCATGGAGGAGATCGTCGCCGCGGTGGTGGAGCGCATCGAGACGGTGCTGTTCGCGGCGCCGCCGCCGGCGCACACCGATCCCATCGAGCGGCTCGGCGCCTTCTTCCGCGCCCGGGTGGCGGTGCTCGCCGCGCACCCGCACCTGGCTCGGCTGCTGTTCTCGGACAGCCTCGCCCAACTCGGCGGGCCGGAGCAGGTGCGGCGCATCGAGGAGTTCAAGGGCCGCACGCGGCGCTTCATCGCCTCGTGCCTGGCCGAGGCGCGGGAGCAGGGGCGGCTGGCGCCGGGGATGGGGCCGCGGGAGTGCGCCGTCCTCGTGCAGGGGGCGGTCTTCGCCCTCGGTCACGGCGCCGGCGGGGAGGAGAAGACCACGAAGGCCGTGTGGAAGGCCCTGGAGTCGCTGCTGCGCGGGGCCGGTCATGGGACCAGTCACAGGAGAACGAACCGATGAGCATGTTCTGTTACCAGTGCGAGCAGGCCTCCAAGCGGACCGGCTGCTCGAGCGTCTCGGTGTGCGGCAAGGACGAACCGACGTCGAACCTGCAGGACCTCCTCGTGTACGTGGCCGAGGGGATCTCGATGCATGCCCACCGCGCGCGGAAGCTGGGTGTGCGCGACGCCGAGCTGGACCGCTTCGTGGTCGAGGCGCTCTTCACCACGGTGACCAACGTCAACTTCGACGCCGCGCGGGTGGCGGAGCTGGTGCGCCGCGGCGCGGCGCTGCGTGACCGGGCGCAGACCCTCTACGCGGAGGCCGCCGCGAAGGCCGGGCGCAAGCCCGAGGCCCTCGGCGGGCCGGCCGCGTGGCAGCCGGCCGCGGACGACGCGGCCCTGGAGCAGCAGGCGGCGGCCATCGGCATCCTGGCGCGGCGCGCGGCGCGCGGCGACGACCTCGCCGGGCTCGAGTACCTGTGCCTCTACGGGCTCAAGGGCATGGCCGCCTACATGGACCACGCGCTCGTCCTCGGCCGCGGCGACGAGGCGGTGCTGGCGTTCTTCCACGAGGCCCTCGACTTCCTGACCGGCGAGCACGACGCCGCGGCGCTCACCGCCATGGCCCTGCGCATCGGCCAGGTGAACCTCGAGGTCATGGCGATCCTCGACGCCGCCCACACCGAGACCTACGGCCACCCGGTCCCGACGCCGGTGCGGGTCACGCCCGTGCCGGGCAAGTGCATCCTCATCTCCGGCCACGACCTGAAGGACCTGGACATGCTGCTCGAGCAGACCGCCGGCACCGGCATCCAGGTCTACACGCACGGCGAGATGCTGCCGGCGCACGGCTACCCGAAGCTCAAGCGGCACCCGCACCTCGCCGGCAACTACGGCACCGCCTGGCAGAACCAGCGCGCCGAGTTCGACGCCTTCCCCGGCGCCATCCTGATGACCACCAACTGCATCATGAAGCCCGAGGAGTCCTACCGCGGCCGCCTCTTCACCACCGGGCTGGTGCGCTTCCCCGGCGTCCAGCACGTCGCCAACGGCGAGTTCGGCCCGGTCATCGCGGCGGCCCAGGCGCAGCCCGGCTTCACCGCGGCGGGGCCTGACAAGACCATCCTCGCCGGCTTCGGCCACCACGCCGTGCTGGGCGTGGCGCCGCAGGTGATCGAGGCCGTGCAGACGGGCAAGATCCGCCACTTCTTCCTGGTCGGCGGCTGCGACGGCGCCAAGCCGGGGCGCGACTACTTCACCCGCTTCGCCGAGTCGGTGCCCAGGGACTGCGTGATCCTGACGCTGGCCTGCGGCAAGTACCGCTTCAACCACCTCGACTTCGGCACGGTGGCCGGCCTGCCGCGGCTGCTCGACGTCGGGCAGTGCAACGACGCCTACTCGGCCATCCAGATCGCCGTGGCGCTGGCCCAGGCGTTCAAGACCGACGTGAACGGCCTGCCGCTGTCGCTGGTGCTGTCGTGGTACGAGCAGAAGGCGGTCGTCATCCTGCTCACGCTCCTGCACCTCGGCATCAGGGACATCCGGCTCGGGCCGAGCCTGCCGGCCTTCGTCACCCCGGCGGTGCTGGACGTGCTGGTGAAGAACTTCAACATCATGCCCATCACCACGCCGGAGCAGGACCTGGCGGCCATCCTCGGCTAACCCGGGGCGTTCGCGGCGGCGCCCGGGGGCCCACGCTCCCGGGCGCCGCGCTATTCGGCGGCCACGTGCCCGATGCCGCGCGGGTCGCTCACGCCGAGGGCGCGGCCGCCGGCGATCTCGACGGCCTGCACGTCGCCAAGGGGGGTCTTGCGGACGCTGACCGTGTAGCCCAGGGACTCCAGCGTCGCGCGGGTCCCCGGGGCGGGCTCCCGCCCGGGCTCGACGTCGATGGGATCCACCCCCGGCCGGCGCGGCGGCCACTGGTGGTGGAAGCGGGGCGCCGCCACCGCCCCGGCCAGCGGCAGACGGAAGTCCACCCGGTTCACGACCACCTGGAAGACGGTGGTGAAGATCGTGGGCCCGCCGGGCGTGCCGAGCACCAGCCACAGGTCGTCGCCCTGGTAGACGAACGTCGGGCACATGGACGAGAGCATCCGCTTCCCGGGCGCGATGGCGTTGGCCGCGCCGCCGATCACGCCGTAGAGGTTGGGCGCGCCCGGCCGGGCCGAGAAGTCGTCCATCTCGTTGTTGAGCAGGAAGCCGGCGCCGCGCACCACGACGCCCGAGCCGTGGTAGTCGTTCAGCGTGGTGGTGTTGGC
>CAZSQE010000378.1:0-2891 GCA_964608905.1 uncultured bacterium
GGCAAGAAGCAGACTGAAGTCCATGCCGTCGCCGGGGTCGACCTCGACGTCGCCGACGGCGAGGTGTTCGGCTTCCTCGGCCCCAACGGCGCCGGCAAGACCACGACGCTGCGCATCCTTCTCGGCCTGGTGCGCGCCGACCGCGGCGCGGCCCGCCTGCTCGGCGGGCCGGCCGGAGAGCCCGCGAGCCGCGAGCGCGTCGGCTTCGTGCCGGGCGAGCTGCGGCTGCCCGGCGGCATGACGGGGCGCGCCGTGCTCGAGCACTTCGCGCGCTTCCGCCCGGCCCGGCCGCCGGTGCTGCGCGAGCGGCTGCTGGACGCGCTCGACCTGCGGGAGTCCGACCTGCGCCGCCGCGTGAAGTGGCTCTCCCACGGCACGCGGCAGAAGCTCGGCCTGGTGGCGGCGCTGCAGCACGACCCCGACCTGGTGCTGCTCGACGAGCCCACGAACGGGCTCGACCCGCTGGTGCAGCGCGCCTTCCGCGACGTGGTGCGCGAGCTGGCGGCGCGCGGCCGCGCCGTGCTGCTCTCCTCGCACGTGCTCTCCGAGGTCGAGGCGGTGTGCGGCCGGGTGGCGGTGCTGCGCGACGGCGAGCTGCTGGCGGTCGAGGGCATCGAGGCGCTGCGCGGGCGGCTCACGCGCCGGCTCGAGGTGCGCTTCCGCGGCGCGGCGCCGGCCGACCTGGCGGCGCTGCCGGGCGTGACCCGCGCCGAGACGGCGGGCGACGGGGCGACGCTGTGGCTCCGGGGCGACGTGAACCCGCTGCTGCGGCGGCTGGCGGGCTGCGACGTGGCGCACCTCGTCTTCCCCGAGCCGCAGCTCGAGGACGTCTTCCTCGACCTCTACCGCGGGGCCGGGGGGCCGGCCTGATGCGCAACCTCCTGCGCTACCTGCTGGGGCGCGACGCCGGCTTCGTGGCGGTGAGCGCGGTGCTGCTGGGCGGGTTCGAGTGGCTCATCGGCGCGGCGGTCTCCTCGGTGGACGTCTCGGGGGCGCTGGGCGCCATCGTGCAGTCGCTGCCACCGTTGCTGCAGGGGCTGGTCACCGACTACTACCTGGGCGACTTCTCGCGCGCCAGCCTGCTGGCCTTCGGCTGGGCGCACCCCATCGCCCAGGCGGTGGGGGCGGCGCTGGCCATCGTGCTGGCCACCCGGGCGGTCGCCGGGGAGTCGGAGAACGGCGTCATCGAGCTGACGCTGGGCCAGCCGCTGGCGCGCCACGCCTACCTCGCCGCCCACGCGCTCTTCGCGGTGGCGGCGCTGGCGCTGGTCACGCTCGCCGGGCTGGCCGGGACGGTCGCCAGCGGCCGCGCTTTCGGGCTCGAGCCGTTCGGCGTGGGCGAGCTGGCGCGGCTGGGCCTCGACTACCTGGCCCTGACGCTCGCGCTCTACGGGCTGACGCTGGCGTTCTCGGCCTTCGGCCGCGAGGGCGGGCGCGTGGCGCTGGGCGGCTTCCTCGTCGCCCTGGTCTCGTACCTCGTGCACGTGGTCGGCTCGCTGTGGGCGCCGTGGGAGCGGCTGGTGCCGTGGACGCTCCACGCCTGGTACGTGCCGCAGGACGTCCTGCTGCACGGCGCGGCGGTGCTGCGCCCGGTGGCGACGCTGCTCGGCGTGGCGCTGGCGGGGCTGCTGGTGGCCTGGGCGCGCTTCGCCCGGCGCGACCTGCCGTAGGCGGTGAGGCGGGCCGGAGCGCCCCGCTACGCCTCGAGTACCACCGTGGCGACGGCGAGGCCGCCGTCGTGCGTCAGCGAGAGGTGCGCGGCCGAGCCGCCCAGCGCGGCGAAGACCTCGCGGCCCCGGCCGTGGAACTCGAGTCGGGGCTGGCGCCCGCCCGGCTGGACGACCTCGAAGTCCTTCCAGCCCACGCCCTGGCTCATGCCCGTGCCGAGCGCCTTGGAGGCTGCCTCCTTGGCCGCGAAGCGGGCGGCGAGGTGGGGCAGCGGATCCTGGAAGGAGCGGCAGTAGGCCAGCTCGGCCTCGGTGAACAGCCGGCGCTCCATGCGCTCGCCGAAGCGCTCGAGCGACCCGGCCAGCCGCCGGACCTGCACCACGTCCACGCCGATCCCGATGATGGGCACGCGACCTCCTCGTATCCGGGTGCGCGAACTTAGCCGGGGCCGCTCGCGCGCCGCAAGCCCGGCCCGCGGGGGTGCGGGCGGTCCCGTCCGGGCGGCCGGGCCTCGGGGAAGGGCCGTTCCCACGCCAGCCCCGGTCCCGCACGCGGCCCCGCCCGCCGCCTTGACGCCCGTCGCGGCGCCCCCGTACAGTCCCGTCCGAACGTTACCGGCCCGGTCGCCCGAGGGCGGCCGGGACCGCATGCGGAGCGGCCGGACGCGCCCGAACCCTGTGCACGTCCACCGGCCACCCGGCGCAGGCGCAACCTTCGGGGCTCGATGCCCTTCTCGTTCACACTCGAAACGACCGATCGGGACACCGCCGCGCGGGCCGGGCGCATCCAAACGGCCCACGGCGAGGTGCTCACCCCGGCCTTCATGCCGGTGGGCACCGCCGGCACGGTCAAGACCCTGACGCCGGACGAGTTGCGCGCGGCCGGCTGCGACATCCTGCTGTCGAATACCTATCACCTGTCCCTGCGGCCCGGCGTGGAGACGGTGGCGGCGATGGGCGGGCTGCACCGCCTGATGAACTGGCCGGGCGCCATCCTCACCGACAGCGGCGGTTTCCAGGTGATGAGCCTGTCGCCGCTGCGCAAGGTGAGCGACGCCGGGGTGGAGTTCCGCTCGCACCTCGACGGCTCGAAGCGGCTGCTGTCGCCCGAGGAGGCGGTGCGCATCCAGGACGGGCTGGGCAGCGACGTCGCCATGGCGCTCGACGAGCTGGTCGAGCTGCCGGCGGCGCCCGAGGCGGTGCGCGCGGCGGTGGACCGCACGC
>CAZSQE010000379.1:0-2890 GCA_964608905.1 uncultured bacterium
ACCCCGGCCACTCCCGGCGGCCCGCCGCGCCGTGCAATCTCCCCGCGCGCCGGCCAGGGACTTGGCGAATCGCAACGGCCTTGGCCGGACCGTGCGTCCTGCACGCCTCAGGCGGCCCGCTCCCCGGCCTCCGTCGCCGGCGGCCCCTCGGACTCCTCCCCGCCCGACCGCTCCACCCCGTAGGCGATCAGCTTGCGGTACAGGGTCGAGGCGTTGATGCCCAGCAGGTCGCTGGCCTTCTTCTTCTGCCAGCGCGTGTAGTGCAGCACCTTGAGGATGTACTCCTTCTCCAGGTCCTCCAGGGTGAGGGTGGGCGAGTCGATGATGAGGCTGCCGCGGTGCGCGGCGCCGAAGCGGATCTTGTCGGGCAGGTCCTCCGGCCCGATGAGCCCGCCCTCGTCGAGGATCATCGCCCGCTCCATGACGTTCTCCAGCTCGCGCACGTTGCCGGGCCAGTCGTACTTCATGAGCAGGTCCATGGCCTCGGCGCTGACCGTCTTGGCCGGGTTGTTCTGGGCGAAGCGCCGCAGGAAGTGGTCCACCAGCAGCGGGATGTCGTCGCGGCGCTGGCGCAGCGACGGCAGCCGGATGGGGATGACGTTGAGGCGGTAGAACAGGTCGGCGCGGAACCGCCCCTCCGCCACCTCCTTCTCGAGGTCGGCGTTGGTCGCCGCAACCAGGCGGCAGTCGATCTTCACCGGCTGGGTGCCGCCCACCGGGATGATCTCCCGCTCCTGCAGCGCCCGCAGCAGCTTCACCTGCGTGGCCGACGGCGTCTCCCCCACCTCGTCGAGGAAGAACGTGCCGCTCTCGGCGACCTGGAGGAGGCCCGCCGAGTCGCGCACCGCGCCGGTGAACGAGCCCTTGACGTGCCCGAACAGGTTGCTCTCGAGCAGGTCCCGCGGGATGGCCCCGCAGTTGATGCTCACGAACGGGCCGCCGCTGCGGCGGCTGCGGTAGTGGATCTCGCGCGCGATCAGCTCCTTGCCGGTGCCGCTGTCGCCCGAGATGAGGATGGTGGCCTCGCTGTCGGCCACCTTCTCGACCATGCGGAAGACCCGCGCCATCTCGTCCGAGGAGCCGATGATGGTCTTCTCCTCGTGGCCCTTCTTCAGCTCCCGCTTCAGGAACTGGTTCTCGCTCCGTACCCGCCGCATCTCGGCGGCATTGCGCACGACCAGCTTGATCTCGTCGTTCTTGGCGTTCTTGATCAGGTACTGGAAGGCGCCGAGGTTGACCGCGTCGATCGCCGTCTGCTGCGAGGCGTAGGCGGTCATGATCACGACCGGGATCGTCGGGTCGTGCTTCTTGATGCCCTCGAGCAGCGCGATCCCGTCCATGCCCGGCATGCGGAGGTCCGTGATCACCACGTCGAAGCCCTCGGCGCGGACCTTCTCCAGGGCGTCCCGGCCGTTGCCGCTGACCGTCACCTGGTAGCCTTCCTTGCGCAGCACGATGCCCAGGAACTGGGTCATGCTCTGCTCGTCGTCCACGACCAGGATCTTCTCCGCCGGCATGCGATCCACCTCGCGTGTGGGGGTGTGCGGGACTCTCAGGCGGCTTCCGCCAGGATTCCGTTCTCAGCGGGCAGGCTCACCCGGGCCACCGTGCCCCGGCCCGGCGCGCTCTCGTAGGCGAGCGTGCCGCCGTGCCGTTCCACGATGCGCTGGGCGATGGCCACGCCCAGCCCCGTGCCTCCCGGTTTCGTCGTGAAGAAGGGCTCGCCGACCCGCGGCAGCTGCTCGGGCGCCATCCCAGCGCCCTCGTCCGCGAACTCGACGACCGCACGTCCGTCCGCCGCCGGCCGCCAGCGCACCGTCAGGGTGCCGCCGCCGGGCATGGCGTCGAGGGCGTTGTTCACCAGGTTCAGCCACACCTGCCGCAACTGCTCGCCGTCCCCGCGCAGCCGGATGGCCGCCGCCGGGGCGTCGAGCACCACCCGGACGCCGCCGGCGCAGCGCGGGTCCCGCTGCAGCGTCCCGGCCAGCTCGTCCAGCTGCAGGCCGAGGTCGAGCGGCTCCGGCACCAGCTCGCGCTCGCGCGCGTAGTTCAGCAGGTCGCTGACGAAGCGGTTCAGGCGCGTGCACTCGCGCACGATCAGGCCCATGAGCACGGCGTTCTCGCCCTCGGGCCGCAGCTCGCGCTGCAGGTACTCGACCGAGCCGCTGATCGGGTTGAGCCCGTTGCGCAGCTCGTGGGCGATGCCCGCCGCCAGCGCCCCGACCTCGGCCAGCGTCTCGTTGCGCCGGGCGCGCCGCTCCATGTCGCGCACGCCGGTCAGGTCCTGGAAGACGGCCACCACGCCGGTCACCGCGCCCTCGTGGCGCAGCACGTTCGTGGTGACGCCGAGCACCAGGTCCTCGTCCCCCGCGGTGCGCGCGGTGAGCTCCAGCCGGGCGCGCGCCGCGCCCCGGTCCAGCGTCTCCAGCACCGCCGCGCGCAGGGGGCGCAGCCGCGCCGGGATGGCCTCGTCCACGGCGCGGCCGCGCACCTCCGCGGTGCGCAGGCCCAGCACCTGCTCGGCGGCCGGGTTCAGGTAGGCGACCGTGCCGCGCGCGTCCACCGTCAGCACCCCGGTGGCGAGGTGGCGCAGGATGACGTCGTTGTCCACGCGCACCCGGGCCAGCTCCCGCGTCGTGCGCTCGAGGTCGTCGCTGGCGGCCCGCACCCGCCGCCCCAGCGTGCCGGCCAGCACGCCGACGATGAACACGAAGGCCACCAGCATGGCGGCCGGCAGCGCCGGCTCGGCCGCCGCGCCCGGCGCGCCGCCCAGCCCGCGCGTGAGCGACGGCAGGAGCAGGTAGCCCGCGCCGGCCCCGGCGGCGGCGAACAACCCGCCCGGCAGGCGGGCGAGCAGCCCGCCGGTCAGGGCCACGAGCACGTAGAATAG
>CAZSQE010000380.1:0-2890 GCA_964608905.1 uncultured bacterium
CGCTGGAGGGCTTCCCGTCGCTGGAGGACCGCCAGGGCCTCGAGCGCGCGCTCGCCGACCTGGTCGCCACCACCGGGGCGCAGGGCGCGGAGGTGCGCGCGGCCCGCGCCGGCGACGTCGACCTGGTGGCCCGCGTCGGCGGGGAGGACCCGCTGCTGGCGGGGCTGATCGGGCTCGCCCTCGACCAGAACGCCGCCCAGGTCGTCAGCCGCCTGAGCGGTCCCGAGGAAGGCAAGGCCTGGGGGGCGTGGCCCTTCCGCACCACCCGCAGCCGGGGAGTCGTGGCCGCGGCCGCCATCGACCCGGCCTCGGGCTGGACCGCCTGGCAGCACCTGGTGGACGACCTGCGCGAGTCCTGGGACCAGCAGGACCGCGCGCAGGCCGCGCCGGCGTTCCCGCTGGTGCCCGAGGCCCGCCAGGGCTGGCTCGACGCCGAGGCCTTCCGCTCGGCGGTCTCGCTGGCGGTGGAGCGCAACCGGCGCGACGGGCTGCCGTTCGCCGTCCATCGCTTCCTGCTGGCCGACCGCCCCGGTGCGCCGGAGGCGCTGTGCGAGCGCCTGCCGTCCCAGCTCCGCGACACCGATCGGCTCTGCCGGCCCGCACCCCACGTGGTGCTGCTGCTGACGCCCTGCACCCGGGACGCCTTCGAGCCGGTGCGCCGCCGCATCGTCGGCCTCTGGGAGGCCGTGTGGCGGCAGAGCGGCGGGCCGGCCCCCGCACCGGACCTCGACGAGAGCCGCACCGCGGTGAACACCCCCGCCGACGAGGAGCGCTTCGTGCGCGCGGTCGAGGGCTGGCTCGCAGTCTGACCCGCGCCGCCCCGGTTATCCACAGCCGCTCCTTGACCCGCCTTCTCGCCGTCATGTAATGCTCCGGGCCCCACTCGCGGAGGCCCGATGGACGGCTCCATCCGGCGGCTGCCGCCCGAGACCGCGTCCCGCATCGCCGCGGGCGAGGTCATCGAGCGGCCGCTCTCGGCCCTGAAGGAGGTCCTCGAGAACGCGCTCGACGCCGGCGCGCGCTCGGTCGAGGTGCGGGTCGAGCGCGCGCTCGACCACCGCTTCAGCGTGGCCGACGACGGCCTGGGCATCCGCGCCGGAGAGCTGGAGCTGGCGCTGGAGCGCCACGCCACGAGCAAGATCGGCAGCCTCGAGGACCTCGACCGCCTCGCCTCGCTCGGGTTCCGCGGCGAGGCCCTGCCCAGCATCGCGGCCGTGAGCCGCCTGCGCGTCACCAGCCGGCCGGCCGACGCGGAGGCCGCGGCCTTCGTCGCGACCGAGGGCGGGAGCGTGATCGAGCGCGGCGCGGCGGCGCGCGCGCCGGGCACCACCGTCGAGGTGGCCGACCTCTTCTTCAACACGCCGGCCCGGCGCAAGTTCCTCGGCTCGCCCACCGGCGAGTTGCGCGCCGCGCTCCGGCTGCTCGAGGCGTACGCGCTCGCCTTCCCGCACGTGGGCTTCCGCCTCGTCGTCGACGAGCGGCAGAGGCTCGAGTGGCCGGCGGTGCCGGGCGCGGGCCTGTCGGCGCGGCGCGACCGGGCGGCGGCGCTGTGGGGCGCACGGCACGCCACGCAGCTGCTCGAGGTGGAGGCGGAGCGCGAGGGCGTGCGCCTCGAGGCGCTCCTGGGCCTGCCCGAGCACGCCCGCGCCACGCGCGAGGGCCAGATCTACATCGTCAACGGGCGCTGGATCCAGAGCCCGATGCTCGGCGCCGCGCTGCGGCAGGCCTACGGGAACCTGCTCCCGCCCGGACGCTTCCCGGCGGCGACGCTCTGGCTCTCGCTGCCACCCGCGCGGCTGGACGTCAACGTCCACCCCACGAAGCGCGAGGTGCGCTTCGCCGACGAGGAGCGCGTCTTCGCCGCCGTGGCCGCCGGCTGCGCGCGCCCGCTCTCGCAGATCGCCCCGCCCTTCACCGTGGTGCCGGGTGGGACGGGCCCGCCGGAGAGCTACCCGGCCTGGGCCGAGCGCGTGCGGGAGGGACCGCCGGAGCAGACCTACCTGGGCTTCGAGGCGCCGCCCGCCGCGGGCACGCCCGCGGCGAGTCCCGCGCCGCCGCCCGCCGCCGCCGAGCCCGAGCTCTGGCAGCTCCACCGCACCTACGTGCTGGCGCCGGTGCGGGGCGGCCTCGTCATCATCGACCAGCACGCCGCCCACGAGCGCATCCTCTACGAGGAGGCGCTGGCCCGGCTGCAGGGCGAGGTCGGCACCTCGCAGCAGCTGCTGTTCCCGACCCTGGTGGACCTCACCAACGACCAGTTCGAGCTGCTGCTCGAGCTGGGGCCGTACCTGCGGCAGCTGGGCTGGGACCTGTCCCTGCTCGGGCCGCCCACGGTGGTGATCCAGGGCGTGCCCTCCGGGCTGCACCACGAGCGGCCGGGCCAGCTCCTGCAGGACGTGCTCGACGGCGTGAGCGAGGGCTCCGGCCGCGCGCCGGCCGAGGACCTCGCGCACCGGCTGGCCGCCTCGTGGGCCTGCCACGCCGCGACCCGCGCCGGCGACCCGCTCGGCCAGGAGGAGATGCGCTCGCTCGTGGACCGCCTCTTCGCCACCTCGCGGCCGCACGGCGACCCGCACGGTCGCGTCACCTACGTCCGGCTCGACCTGGACGAGCTGCACCGGCGCTTCGGCCGGGCCTGAGGCGTGGACGCCCCCCGCGTCGTCGCGGTCGTCGGGGCGACGGCCACCGGCAAGACCGACGTCGCCGAGGCCCTCGCCGGGGCCCTCGGCGGCGAGGTCGTCTGCGCGGACTCGCGGCAGGTGTTCCGCGAGCTGGAGATCGGCACGGGGCGCCCGTCCGCCGCCCAGCTCGCCGCCCGCCCGCACCACCTCTTCGGGGCCATCGCGCTCGGCCGCCGCGCCAGCGCCGGCTGGTACGCGTCGGCGGCGGG
>CAZSQE010000381.1:0-2887 GCA_964608905.1 uncultured bacterium
GGGCGTGCTGTGGGTCTCGGTGCTGGCGCGGCAGGCCGCGGCGCGCCAGGCGGTGGCGTGGGACGCGGGCGGTATCGCGGCGGCGTTCGTCCACCTCGCGCAGGTGGCGCTGGGGCTCGAGTGGCGCCGCGGCGCCGAGCTGCGCCTCTTCACGCTGCTGCCGCCGCTCGTGCCGCTCGCGCTGGCGCTGGCGGCGGTGGCGCTGGCGGGCGCGGCGCGGCGCGGCGAGGGTCCGCGGCCGGCGTTCTCGCCGGTGCGGCTGGGCCTCGCCTGGGCCCTGCTCGGCGCGGTGCCCGTCACCGCCGTGGCCCCGGTGTGGAGCGCCTACTACTACCTCTTCGCCCTGTGCGGCGCGGCTCTCGCGCTGGGCGCGGCACTCGCGCCGCGCCCGCGCGCGACCGCGCTGGTGGCGCTGGCGCTGCTGGCGTGGGGCTCGCAGAACGGCCGCCGGCTGGACGAGTTCATCACCGTGCCCGGCGCCTGGAGCACGCAGTCGCACGTGAACCGGCACTACGTCGAGCGCGGCACGGCCCTGGCGGAGCGCTACCTCGGGCAGTTGCGCGCGCTGCGGCCCACGCTGCCGCCGCGCAGCACGCTCTTCTTCGGCGGCCTGCCGGGCTTCATCGCCTTCCAGACGGCCGACGGGCCGCTGCTGCGCTGGGCCTACCGGGACAGCAGCCTGCGCTCGTACTACCTCATGGAGTTCAGCGCCGAGCGGTACCGCCGCGGGCCGGCCCTGGCGTTCGCGGTGGTGCGGGACTCGATGTCCGAGCTGGCGCTGAGCCCCGAGATGCTGCAGACCTTCGCGGTGACGGCGATGATCGCGGGCAAGCCGCAGGTGGCGCTCGACCTGCTCGAGCTGCCGGCGAGCTGGGGCCCGGCCGACACGTACGGGCCCTACTGGCGGGCCTGGCCGCGCATCGCGCTGGGCGACACGGCCGGCGCGCTGCGCGACCTGGGCGCGATGGGCATGGGGCTCTCGGCGGGCCCGGCGCCCGAGGTCCCGCGGGCGGTCCAGATGGTGACGGCCGGCGACTCGGCCGCCGCCCGCGCCCTGATGACCGACGCGGTCGCGCGTCACGTGCTGGACGCCGACGCGCACTCGCTGCTGGGCGCGCTGCTGCTCTACCAACCCGGCTCCGAGATCAGCTCGGCGGTCGAGGCCTACGCGGCGACGCTGCTGGCGCCCGACGTCGCGCGCCACTGGTGGCTGATGGGGGTGGTGCAGGTCCGCGCCCAGCGCCACGACGAGGCGCGGCGCTCCGTCGAGCGGTTCTTCGCCCTCGGCGCGGCCGACCCGCAGACCACCGCGGAGGCGCGCCGCCTGCTGGACTGGCTGGTGGCGCGCAGCCCGGGCGGGGCGAAGGTGCAGCAGGCGCTGCGCGAGGGACCGGGCCTGCCCGAGTAGCGGGGCAGGAGCGCTCCGCCGCACCGCCCCTGCGCTCCGCGCGGTCGCGACGCGTCACGGGCCCCTGCGCTCCGCGCGGTCGCGAGGCGCAACGGGCCCAGGCGCTTCTGCCCGCGCCTCCGCATGGCGGCGACCGCCGCAAAGCCGGCGGGCGGCCGTCTCTCGACGACCGCCCGCGGATGAAGCGAAGGACCTGAGCCTAGCGGTACAGGCTCTTGATCTGGCCCCAGGTCGTGTTACGGGCGGGCACCTCGCTGCAGCTCAGCGTGGAGCTCTGCCAGGTCAGGACCTGGTTGCCACCCGCGTAGGGCATGTCGAGGATCGTCGGCGTGGTGTCGCCGAGGTAGCCGACGTTGATCCAGTTCAGCGCCCAGCACACCGGCGTGGCGCAACCCGCGCACGCGCCGCCCAGCGTGGCGGCGCCGGAGATGCGGAACTGGGCCGCCATGATCTCGGTCTCGGCCGGAGCCTCGACCGGGTCGGCCACTGCCCACACGGCGTTGATGTGCATCAGGTTGTCGTTCCAGGAGTACAGGCCGATGCCGCCGCCGCCCTGGCTCTGCCACAGGTCGAGGCAGGTCGCGGGGTCGCTGATGTTGCCACCGTCCACGCTCAGGCTCAGCGCGGTCGGACGGCACTCGCCAGCGCCCAGCTTCCACCAGTCGGGAACGGCCGCGGTCTCGCTCATGCCTTCCATGTACAGGTCGGTCGCGACGAGCGTGTTCTTGGTCTCGGCCGGCTTGAAGGTGCACATCATGCGGACGATGGAGGTCGTGTTGGAGTTGCAGGCCCAAGTCAGGTTGCTGACCGGGGTCAGGCCCCAGCAGTCGTTGCCCCAGTTGACGCTGATGCCGGCCGCCAGGGCGGACGAGGCGGTCAGAGCGACGAGCAGCCCAGCGAGGAGAAGCGTCTTCTTCATGTTCACCTCCATAGCCAGTGTCGCGAGCCGAACCCTCGGGCCCGACTCAGGTCGTCCGTGACCCGCTCACCAGGGCTCGCACGTCACCCCCTTCCCTAGGTCACGCCCGCATCCTAGCACCCATTTCGGTAGGGAAGTAAAGGACAAATTGCGCCGCCGCGGATTGCGAGGCCGGCCCGGGGCGGCCTCGCCGTGGCGCCGAAGCGACGCGGGCGGCTGGCGTGGGTCGCTCGTGGCCCCGTTCACGTTCGCTAACTGACGACTACGTAGATGATTAGCGACGCCGGCTCGGGACGCGCGCAGTGTGGGGGGCGGCCGTCTCCGGTTTGACGCGGCGCCGCATCCCGTGTAAACGTTCCTGCCGCGCGAATCCTTCGGTGGGGCTGTAGCTCAGTTGGGAGAGCGCTTGACTGGCAGTCAAGAGGTCGACGGTTCGATCCCGTTCAGCTCCACCATTTTCTTCCGGTAGAAACGTGTGGACCCGTCCCGCCTGCGCCTAGCGCGTGGGCGGGACGGGTCCGTTTCGGGCTCGACCGGAGGCTCGCCCCCGCCCACCCGGC
>CAZSQE010000382.1:0-2871 GCA_964608905.1 uncultured bacterium
GGCCCAGCGCGGCGCGCGCGCGGAGTCGGCGGCGGCCGGGAGGGTCGTGGGGCCGGTCTCCGTCGCGGCGGCGGCGCCGCCGAGCAGGAAGCCGAGCAGGGACGCGGTCAGGAGCGCGATCGTGGTGCGCGGCATGATGCCGGACCTTAGCACGGCCCGCGCGCGTCCGGGGCGGCCCCTCGCGGGCGCCGCCCCGAACCGATCCCGTGAGTCCGCCGCGGGCTCAACGCAGGACCGCCACCCGGCGCACGAGCGCGCGGCCCTCGACCTCGAGCCTGAGGAAGTAGAGCCCGCTGGGCAGCACGCGGCCGCCGTCGTCGCGCGCGTCCCAGGCCAGGACGTGCTCGCCCGCGGTCTCCCCGCCGGCCGCCAGGGTGCGCACGCGTCGGCCCTGCTGGTCGAAGACCGCCAACGAGATCCGTGCCGCGCGCGGCAGGGCGAAGCGGACCGCGCATCCTTCCCGCGCGGGATTGGGGGCCGCCGCCAGCGAGACCTCGGCGACGCCGCCCGGCGGCACGTCCGCCGTGCCCGCGGGCAGCAGGACGGCATAGGGGCTCGCGTTCCCGTGCACGTCCACGGCGCAGAGCTTGTACCAGCAGGGCGCGCCGGGATCGTCCACGTAGCCCGTCCCGGTCAGCGTGGCCACGAGGTTGCCCGCGCCGGGGACGAAGTCCGCCCCCGGGCCGCGGTGGAGACGGTACTCGGCGAAGTCGGCCGCCGTGCTCTGCCCCCAGGCGAGCGTCACGGTCCCCTCGGCGTACGTGCCGGTGAACGGTGCCGGCATCGCCGGAGCGAGGTTGTCCACCGAGTAGCCCGCCTCCGGCTCCGAGTCGTAGTGGTACGAGCCGGAGCGTGCCTGCACCATGAAGTCGGTGAGCGGGTTCACCTCCGGCATCGAGTCGCAGGTGGTGGGGGCGACGTACGAGTAGCCGGGGAAGCCGGTGGCCGGCGTCGCGCCGACGTACTCCCAGTAGGTTGCCTGCGCTCCCTGGGGGGAGCTGCGGAAGACCCGCCGGCCAGCGGCGAGGGACGCGTCGAGCGACGCCGTCGCTTCGTCCGTGGCCGTCAGCCTCGCCCCGTGCGCCAGCGCGGCGACCACGAGGCCGCTCGGCACCTGGCGCCACACCGCGTACGAGTTGATGCCGAAGAGAGGGTCGGCGTCGAGCCACGAGGCGGTCCACTCGACGACCACCTGGCCACCCTGGTCGTAGGGCAGGTCGTCCACGCTCACGATGGCCGGCTCGGGGTTGCCGAGCGCGCCGAAGTGGTGGACGCGCTGGGCGTAGAGGTCGGGCAGGCCGTCGTTGCGCAAATCCATGAAGACGATGACCGCCCCGCCCTCCCCGTCCTCCGCGACCGACGGCGCATCCGCCTGGGCCTCGGCCGTACACACCGCCAGGCCGCCCGAGGCCCACTGCGTCGTGCCGAGAGCGGTGACGCGCTGGGCGTAGATGTCGAGCGATCCGGCGCGGTTGTCCGCCCACGAGACGATGGCGCCGCCCGCGCCGTCCGAGGCGCTGGAGAGGCGCACCTGACTGCCGGTCGCGGTGCAGAGGGCCACGCCGTTCGCCGTCCACTGCACCACGCCGGCCCGGTAGCACTGGGCGTAGATGTCCGACTCGGCCCCGGTCCGGTAGTCTGTCCACGAGACGATGACGCCGCCGGCCCCGTCGGACACCGCCTCGACCTGCTGCTGGCCCCCGCTGGCGCTGCACAGCGCGTCCTCCGCGCCCCAGTCCTTGGAGCCGCCGGCGTTGAGATGGGTGGCGTAGATGTCGTAGTTGCCGCTGCGGCTGTCCTCCCAGGCCACGAGCGTACCGCCGGAGCCGTCCGACACGATTCGCGGCAGCCTCTGTGCGCCCGTCCCCACCGAGACGGGATTGCCGTTCGCGGTCCAGTCCGCGCCGCCCTTCTCGGTGACGCGCTGCGCGTAGATGTCGTTGCTCCCGTTGCGGTAGTCGGTCCAGGCCACGACGGCTCCGGTGCCGTCCGCACAGATGCACGGGCCCGTCTGGTCGTCCGTCGCCGTGCACAGCGCGATCCCGTTCGCGGTCCAGTAGACCGCGCCGGCCGCGCTCACCCGCTGCACGTAGATGTCGTAGTTGCCGCTCCGCTGGTCCTGCCAGGCGATGTACGCGCCGCCGAAGCCGTCGGGACAGATGGCCGGGGCGGTCTGGGAGCCCGTGCCGGTGCCGATGGCCACGCCGTTCGCCGTCCATCGCACCGCGCCGGAGGAATCCACCCGCTGGGCATAGACGCCGCGGCTGTCCGACCACGTGACGATCGCCCCGCCGGCCCCGTCGGTGGTCATCAGGGGCGAGGACTGGGCGCTGCCCTCGGTGCAGAGCGGCACGCCGTGCGCGGTCCAGCGCGCCGTGCCGCCGTGGCTCAGCCGCTGCGCGTAGATGTCGAAGTGGGCCAGGTTGCGGCGGTCCTGCCAGGCGATCACCACGCCACCGTCGCCGTCGCTGCAGGTCTGTGGGGCCTGCTGGAAGTCCAGTTGGACACAGACGGGGACGTTCACCGTGGGATCGTGCGGCCAGGCGGCCAGGGCCGCCGCGTGGGGCAGGCTCGACAGCAGGAGGACACAGGACAGGAAGGCGCGGAGGCGAAGGGGAAGCATGGGACCTCCCGGAGTTGGGCGGGCGGCGGGTCGCGTGGCGCGGGGTCCGGGCACAGCCGAAGTGCCCGGACGCAGCAGGCTCGAGTGTGACGCCCCGGGCCCGCCTCCGGCAACCGGAATCTGGAGGTCTTGCGATCCTAGGCGGGCGCCGCGCCCGGAGGCGCCTGCGACCCGGTGGGGAGCGGGTCCGGCGGCGGGGCGACGGCCACTGCCAGCGCCTCGAGCAGCTCGAGCGCGCGGTTCAGCAG
>CAZSQE010000383.1:0-2864 GCA_964608905.1 uncultured bacterium
CCGGCAGGTGAGTTCCTCGTAGAACGCCAGCTCCGGCGCGGCGTAGCCGGTCAGTGCCCGGCGCTCGGCGGCCGCCGCCTCGCGCCCGGTGCGCAGCAGGCGCAGCCGGCCGGCGCCGGGGCGCAGCAGCCCCGCCAGCAGCCGCAGCAGCGTGCTCTTGCCCGAGCCGTTCGGCCCCGTGACCGCGGCCACGCCCGGCGCGGCCAGCTCGAGGTCGAGCGGCGCCAGGCCCCGCCCGCTGGCGTAGCGGTGCCCGAGGCCCGCGGCCTCGAGCGCCACCTCCGCCGGCGCCGCGCTCACGGTCGCGGGCCCGCCGGCCGGTCCAGGGCCCCGACCAGCCGGTGCAGCTCGGGCAGGATCCGCCCGCGCGCCTCGGCCCGCGCGGCCCGCAGCGCGACGCCGGCGGCGTGCGGGTGCCCGCCGCCGCCGAGGGCGGCGGCGAGCCGGTCCACGGCGACGCGGCCGGTCGAGCGCATGCTCACCTTCACCTTGCCCGCCTCCACCTCGGAGAACAGCACCACCGCCTCGACGCCGGCGATGTTGCGCGGCATGTCCACCAGCCCGTCGGTGTCGGCGCCGGTCAGCCCGTGCCGCTGGAAGTGCTCGGGCGTCGCCTCGAGCACGACGACGCGGTCCTCGTCCACCAGCTCGAGCGCGGCCAGCACCTCGCCGAAGAAGCGCAGCCGCGCCGCCGTGGCGTGCGAGTGGACCTGGGCGTGGATGCGCTGCGGGTCGAGCCCGTGGGTGAGCAGGGCGGCGGCCATGCGGTGGGCGTGGCTGTCGGTGTTGGAGAAGCGGAAGGAGCCGGTGTCGGTCATGAGCGCGACGTAGAGCGCCTCGGCCAGGTCCGCGTCCAGCTCGTGCCCCGACTCGCGGATCAGGTCGTAGACGATCTCGCCGGTGGCCGAGGCCTCCGGCTCGATGACGTTCACCTGGCCGAAGCCGGTGGCGTGCGAGGCGTGGTGGTCCACCACCGCCACCGGCACGAGGTGCCGGTCGAGCAGCGGCGCCAGCCGCCCGATGCGTTGCCGGTTGCTCACGTCGAGGACGACGAGGGCGTCGGCGTCGTCGAAGGCCCGCTCGGCGGCCGTCTCCTCGAAGGTCTCGATCGGCAGGTGCCGGGTGAGGAAGGTGAAGGCGGCCGGCACCGGCGAGTCGTTCAGGATGCGCACCTCGTGGCCGCGGGCCCGCAGCCACAGCGCCATCGCCACCTCGCTGCCCAGCCCGTCGCCGTCGGGATTCACGTGGGTGGTGAGCAGGAGGCGCGCGTGCCGGGCGATGAACGCGTGGAAGTCCCGGCGCTCCGGGCTGGGCATGGTCACGCCGCCCTCCCCGCCGGCGGCGCCGGCAGGCGCAGCCCGGCCACCTCGGACAGGAACCAGCGGTGCAGCCGCGGGTCCGCCGTCAGCTCGGGGTGGAAGGCCAGCCCCGCCACCCGTCCGGCGCGCACGCCGACCGGCTCGCCGTCGGCGGCGCGGGCCACGACCTCGACGCCGCGGCCGACGCGCCGGATGCGGGGGGCGCGGATGAAGCCGGCATCGAAGCTCCCGCCCACCGCCGGCACCTCCACCGCGCGGCTGAACGAGTCCACCTGCCGGCCGTAGGCGTTGCGCTCGACGGTCACGTCGAGCAGCCCCAGCGTCGGCGCCGGCAGCGCCCCGCCGTCCTTCGCCAGCAGCACCAGTCCGGCGCAGGTGCCCAGCACCGGCCGGCGGCGGGCGAAGCGCTCGAGCGGTGCGCGCAGCCCGGTCGCGGCGAGCAGGCGCAGCATGGTGGTGGACTCGCCCCCCGGGACGACGAGCGCCGCCAGGCCGCCGAGGTGCGCGGGCTGCGACACCCGCACCGGGGCCACCCCCAGCGCGGCCAGCGCCCCGGCGTGCCGGGCGAAGTCGCCCTGCAGGCTCAGCACCCCCACGCGCGGCGGCATCAGGTCGCTCACCAGCCCCGCTTCGCCAGCTGCTCTTCCGGCGGCACCGACTCGGCCGCCACGCCCTTCATCGCCCGCGGCAGCCCCTCCGAGATCCGAGCCAGCAGCTCGGGGTCGTCGTAGTTGGCGACCGCCTGGACGATGGCGCGCGCCATGCGCAGCTGCTCGCGGCGCTGCTCCTCGGGCTTGAGGTCGAGGCCGACCTCGAAGATGCCGGAGCCGACGAACACCGACTCGGCGCCCAGCTGCATCATGAGCGAGGCGTCCGCCGGGGTGGCCACGCCGCCGGCGGCGAAGTTGGGCACCGGCAGCCGGCCGCCCAGCGCCTTGACCTGCCGGAGGACCTCGTAGGGGGCGCCCATCTGCTTGGCCGCGGCCATCAGCTCGTCGTCGCGCAGCCCGGCGACCCGCTTGAGTTCCCGCTGCACGGCCCGCATGTGGCGCACCGCCTCGACGATGTCGCCGGTGCCGGCCTCGCCCTTGGTGCGGATCATGGCCGCGCCCTCGCCGATGCGCCGCAGCGCCTCGCCGAGGTCGCGGCAGCCGCAGACGAAGGGCACCTTGAAGCCGTGCTTGTCGATGTGGTTCTCCTCGTCGGCCGGGGTGAGGACCTCGCTCTCGTCGATGAAGTCCACGCCCAGGGCCTCGAGGATCTGTGCCTCGGCGAGGTGGCCGATGCGCACCTTGGCCATGACCGGGATCGAGACGGCGGCCTCGATCTCCCGGATGAGCTTCGGGTCGGACATGCGGGCGACCCCGCCCTCGCGGCGGATGCGGGCGGGGATGCGCTCGAGCGCCATCACGGCGCACGCGCCCGACTCCTCGGCGATGCGCGCATGGTCGGCGGTCATGACGTCCATGATCACGCCGCCCTTGAGCATCTCGGCCAGCCCCACCTTGAGGCGGAACTGCTCGCCGGGGCTGAGCGTCACCTGCC
>CAZSQE010000384.1:0-2841 GCA_964608905.1 uncultured bacterium
CGCCGCCGTCGTCAACAACGACATCGTGCTGCAGAGCGACGTGGAGGAGCAGCTCTACCTGTTCGTCATGCGCAACCAGATGCGCCCCGACTCGATGATGCTCGACACCCTGCGGCGGCAGATCCTCGACGAGATGATCAACGAGAAGGTCATCTACGCCGAGGCGGTGCGCCAGGGGCTGACGGCGAGCGACGCCGAGGTGACGCGCGAGGTCGAGAAGGCGCTGCGCGACGCCAAGCAGCGGCTGGGCGAGGACGGGTTCCGCGAGCAGCTCGCCCGCGAGAACCTGACCGAGGAGCAGCTCCGCGCGCGCTACCGCGACGAGGCCCGCCGCCAGCAGCTGGCCCAGCGGCTGGTGCAGAAGTCCGTCCCGCAGCGCCCGGTGCCGATGGCCGAGGCCGAGGCCTACTTCCGCGCCCACCCGGACAAGTTCCCGCTCGCGCCGGGCCAGCTGCGCGTCTCGGTGATCCAGATCCCGGTCAGCGCCGACTCGGCCGCCGACGCGGCCGGCCGCACGCGCATCCTCGACATCCAGCGGCGGCTGGCGGCCGGCGAGAAGTTCGCCAAGCTGGCGGCCGAGCTGTCGGACGACACCGGCTCGGCGCGGGCCGGCGGCGACCTCGGCTTCTTCGTCCGCGGCTCGATGGAGCCCGCGCTCGAGCAGGCGGCCTTCGGCCAGCCGCTCGGCAGGGTCGGCGAGCCGATCCGCACGCCCTACGGCTGGCACCTGGTCGAGGCGATCGAGCGGGACACGCTCAAGAGCGCCGCCGGCCGCGACAGCCTCGACGAGGACGGCCGGGCCATCCCCGAGGCGCACGCGCGCCACATCCTGGTCCGCGTGCCCACCACCGAGGCCGACCGCGAGCGGGCGAAGGCGCTGGCCGCGCGCGTGCGCGCCGAGCTGGTGAACGGCATGGACTTCGGGACCATGGTGCGGCGCTACAGCAAGTACCCCGGGCCGGCCGGGCCCGACGGCGACATCGGCTTCATCTCGCTGGGCACGCTGATGCCCTCCATCCGCGCCGGGCTCGACTCGCTCGAGGTCGGCCAGGTCAGCGAGCCGCTCGAGAACCAGGCGGGCCTCAACATCTTCCGCGTCCACGAGCGCCAGCCGGAGCGGCCGTTCGAGCTGGACGAGATCCGCGAACAGCTCCCCGAGTACGTCGCCCAGATGCGGTTCAAGGACCGCTACGAGGAGTGGGTCAAGGCTCTGCGGGCCAAGGCCGTCGTCGAGATCCGGTAGCCGCGGCGCGGCCCCGCGCGTTGTAGGCGCGGGGCCGCTCTGCTAGGTTGGACGCGATGATCACGTTCGAGCAGGTCACCAAGCGCTACGGAGGGCGCCTGGCGCTCGATTCCGTGTCCTGGCACATGGACGAGGGCGAGTGCGTCGTGTTCGCCGGCCACAGCGGATCCGGCAAGACCACCCTGCTGCGGCTCATCACCCACGAGATCGCGCCCACCGCCGGCAGCATCACCGTCGGCACGCTGCGCGGCCCCCGCCTCTCGCGCGCCCGCCGCGCCCTGCTGCGGCGCACCCTGGGCATGGTCTACGAGGACTTCCGGCTGCTGAACGACCGCAGCGTCTTCGAGAACGTGGCGCTGGCGGTGCGCATCACCGGCCGCTTCGCCGACGCCGAGGTCCTGCCGCGCACCCTCTACGCGCTCGAGGAGGTGGGGCTGCAGCAGGCGCAGGCCGCCTTCCCGCACGAGCTGTCGGCGGGCGAGCGTCAGCGTGCGGCCATCGCCCGCGCCATCGTCAACCGCCCCGCCGTCGTGCTCGCCGACGAGCCCACCGGCGCGCTCGAGCCCGACAGCGCCCGCGAGGTCATCACCCTGCTGCGGCGCATCCACGCCGAGGGCGTGGCGCTCGTCGTCGGCACCACCCGCGACGAGGTGGCCCGGGCCGTGGGCGGGCGCGTCCTGCGGCTGGAGGAGGGCCGGCTCGCCGCCGTGCCCGCCGCCGCCGCGCCGGCGACGGGGGGCTGAGCGTGCACCTCTACTACCTGCGCGAGGCGTGGCGGTCGTTCCGCCATCACCAGGGGCTGGCCTGGACCATGGTGCTCTCGCTCGCCGCCGCCCTGCTGCTGTGCGGCGTCTTCCTGCTGCTCGCCCACAACGCGCGCGCCGCGGTGCGGCTCATCGGCGACCGCCGGGAGATCGTCGTCTACCTGCGCGACGAGGTCGCCGGCGAGCAGCGCGACGCGCTGGTGGCGCGGCTCGGCGAGCTGTACGGGCCGGCCGAGTACGTCAGCCGCGAGGCGGCGTGGGACGAGTTCTCGCAGCAGGTGGGCGACCCGCAGCTCCTGCAGGCGGTGGACCAGAACCCGCTGCCCGCCTCGCTGCGCGTGCGGCTGCGGCCGGAGCTGCTCAACTTCCCGGCGATGGAGCAGGCCGCCGGGCAGATCGCGGCCTTCCCCGAGGTCGAGGACGTGCGCTACGGCGGCGAGTGGGTGCGGCGGCTCGACGAGCTGCAGGCCGCGCTGACCCGCGGCGCGCTGGTCGTCGGCCTCGTCGTCGCGCTGGCCGTGCTGCTCGTGCTCTACAACCTCATCCGCCTGGCGGTGGCCACCCGCCGCCGCGAGGTCGAGATCATGCTGCGGCTGGGCGCCTCGGACCGCTTCATCGCCGCGCCCTTCGTGATCGAGGCCATGGGCGAGACGCTGGCCGCGGCGCTGCTGTCCCTCGGCCTCCTCTTCGCGCTCGAGCAGCTCGCCCGCCACCAGGTGGTGCACGTCACCTTCCTGCCGCTGGGGTGGGCCGCGGCCTTCGTCGGCGGGGCGGTGCTGCTCGCCTGGGCGGCGGCCTCGCTGGCGGTCGCCCGCGCGCTGCGCACCGCCGGCC
>CAZSQE010000385.1:0-2839 GCA_964608905.1 uncultured bacterium
GGGTGACGTCGGCCATGGGGCGGACACTAGCCCGGCCGCGCCGGCCCGCGCGGCCATTGACGGGCCCGCCGCGGCCGGGCTAGTGTCCGCCCCATGGCCGACGTCACCCTGCGCACCTACGTCTTCCTCGACGACCTGCAGCCGCAGCTCGCCGCCTTCATCGGCACCACCGCCCGCGGCTTCCTGCCCGTCGCCGGCGTGGCCTCGCTCTTCATCGAGACCGCCCCCGGGCTCATCATCAACCGGCTCATGGACGTGGCCCTCAAGGCCACGAGCTGCACCCCCGCCATCATGGTGGTCGAGCGCGCCTTCGGCATGCTCGAGATCCACGACTGGGACAAGGGGCAGGTCCAGACCGGCGGCCTGGCCGTGCTGGACCATCTGAAGCTCGAGGAGCACGACCGCCTCAAGCCACGGGTCGTCTCCGACCAGGTCATCCGCTCGGTCGAGCCCTACCACGCCCAGCTCATCAACAAGATCCGCTACGGCGACCAGCTGCTGCCGGGCGAGTCGCTGCTCATCCTCGAGACCGAGCCGGCCGCCTACATCGCCTTCGCCGCCAACGAGGCGCTCAAGGCGGCGCACGTGAAGCTCACCGACGCCCAGCTGTTCGGCGCCTACGGCCGCCTCTACATGTCGGGCTCGGAGGCCGAGATCGACGCCGCGCGCGACGCCGCCCTGCGCGGGCTGGAGACGATCCGCGGCCGGGAGGCGGCCAAGGCCGAGGGGCGGTAGCCCCCCGCAGCCACGAGGCCCGCGGCGGTCATCCGCCGCGGGCCTCGCGCTTCCCGGCCGGCGCTACTTCGCGCGGCCGATGGTCTCCTCGAGGAACTGGGCGGCGCGCTCGTAGAAGTAGATGCGGTTGTCGAGCTTGGCGAAGCCGTGGCCCTCGTCGGGCGCGACGAACATGCGCGGCTCGAGCCCGCGCTCCTTGAGCACGGTGGCCAGCTGCATCGCCTCCTGCACCGGCACGCGCGGGTCGTTGAAGCCGTGCGCGATGAAGACCGGCACCTGGATCTTGTCCGCCCGGTGGATGCTCGAGATGCTCCTCAGGAAGTCCGCGTCGGTGAGCGGTCCGTACTCGACCTCGCGCAGCTTGCGCCGGTAGCCGCTGGTCTTCTCGAGGAAGGTCTGCAGGTTCACGATGCCGACCACGTCGATGCAGGCGCCGAACAGCCGCTGCGCCCGCTCGCCGCGCTCGACCCGCTCCTGGTCCTCGACCAGGCAGGCCACCGACATGAACCCGCCGTAGGAGCCGCCGTAGGTGGCGATGCGCCCCGGCTCGGCGTAGCCGTTCTTCACCAGCCACTCGGCCGCGTCCACGCCGTCGCGCACGCTGCCCCAGCGGCCCTTGTAGTCGTCCAGCATCTGGAACTCGCGGCCGTAGCCGGTGCTGCCGCGCACGTTGGGCATCAGGATGCCGAAGCCGCGCGAGAGCAGGTACTGGTCGGTGGCGCTGAAGCCCGGCCGGTGCTGCCCTTCGGGCCCGCCGTGGTAGTTGACGACGAACGGCAGCGGTGCGCCCCGGGCGTGCCCCGGGGGCAGGAACAGGAACGCCGGGATCTCGCGCCCGTCGAAGGCCGGGTAGCGCACCAGCTCGGGCAGGGCGAAGGCGCCGAGGTCGATGCCCTGGTCCTCGGTCCAGGTGAGCTGCCGCGTGACCTGGCTCACCCTGCCCTTGCCGGCGGCGGTGAAGGTGGTGGCGTGGGCCACGCCGGCGGTGCGGGCGTTGCTGAGGCTCCAGACCAGCGTCGGCCCGCGGAACGCCGCGGGGCTCACCAACCCGCGCTCCATCGGCGGCAGGGGCACCGGCTTGAAGTCGGGCAGCGTGTAGACGCTCAGCGCGCCGTAGCCGTCCTCGTTGGCCACCGCGAGCAGGTAGGTGCGCGCGTCGTTGGGCCCGGCGCCGTCCAGCTCGAAGCGCGACAGGGCCGGCAGCGGCTCCCGCACCGCGCCGCTCCTGAGGTCCTTCAGGTACAGCCGCTGCATGCCGTCCTTCAGGTCCGACAGCATGAGCACGGCGCGCTCGTCGGGCATGTAGCCCGCGATGTCGCAGGCGGCGGTGCCGCCCGCCGGGCGCAGGGTGATGTCGGTGAGCTTCCCGGTGGCCACGTCCAGCTCGAAGCACTCGGAGTTCGAGGCGGAGATGCCGTGCGCCACCAGCAGGCGCCGCCCGTCGTTCGTGATGTCCTGGGCCGACCACGCCCCGGCCTCGCCCAGCAGGCGGGTCGCCTTCCCGGTGGCGAAGTCGTAGCGGTACAGGTAGAAGTCGTTCGGGCTGTCGGCGTTGGCCGAGTAGACGAAGCCCGAGCCGTCGCGCAGCCAGAGGTTCACGGACGCCTGCACCCTGGGGTCGGCGACCAGCGGCTGCGGCGTCTGCCCGGGCCCGCCGAGCGGGTCGAGCAGGGCGAGCTGGGTGTTCTCGTTGCCGCCGCGCGCGTAGGAGACGATGACCCGGCGCCCGTCGGGCGAGACGGTGAAGCCGGCGAGCCCGTCGGAGAAGGTCGTGAGCTTCTCCACCGACGTCTCGCCGGGGCGGTACGACGGCTCCGCGGCGCCGGCCTTCGGCACGACGCGGTAGAGCTGGCGCACGCCGTCGGGCCAGTCGCGCAGCAGCAGCGAGCCGTCCGGCAGGACGACCGGGGCGCCGGGCGTGCGGATCTTGAGGAACTGCTGGATGCCCGGCGCGTCCGCCGCGGCGGCGAGGGGCACGGCGGCCACGGGGAGCAGCAGGGACAACGCGACCGGCAGGACGAGGGCGACGCGTCTCATGGGGAGGCTCCGGGCTGCGGGTGGACGCGGCCGGGGCCGGGCCCCGGTCGCGCGGATGCGGTCCGCC
>CAZSQE010000386.1:0-2838 GCA_964608905.1 uncultured bacterium
TGGACGCACCATGCTAGCACGGCGGCCCGGGGGCGGTCAGCGGTTTCTCGCCGGGCGCGGGCGCCCCGGCGCCCGGCGCCGCGCGCTCCGGCGAAGCCCCGAACCGTGCGGTATGGCGCACGCGCCGGCCCGGGCGGTCCGGCCCGGTCCTTCGACAGCGGCGCCCGGAGGCTCTACCATGGGCCGCCGCACTCGGCATGGACCGCGCATGTCCCGCACCCCGACCGCGGGCCCATGGGCGGTCCAGGCCAGGCCCCGGGTCGTCCCGGGGCCCGATCCCCCGCAGGCCACCCCCCGGTACGTCGCGACAGGAGGGAGCGTTGAAGCAGATCCGTCAGAACCTCAGGAACGGCGCGCTCGACACGAGCGAGGTGCCCATGCCCCCCCTCGGGCCGGTCGAGATCCTGGTGCGGACCCACTACTCCTTCGTCAGCGTCGGCACCGAGAAGATGAAGGTCACCCAGGCCCGCATGAACCTGGCCGCGAAGGCCGCCGAGCGCCCCGACCAGGTCAGGCAGGTGCTCAACACCCTCAAGGAACAGGGCCTGATGCCCACCCTGCGCAAGGTGCAGGAGCGCCTCAAGGCGCCCACCACGCTGGGCTACAGCCTGGCCGGCACGGTCGAGGCCGTGGGCGCCCAGGTCGAGGAGTTCCGGGTCGGCGACCGCGTCGCCTGCATCGGCGAGGGGGTGGCCACCCACGCCGAGTACAACGCCATCCCGCGCAACCTCGCCGTGCTCGTGCCGGCCGGGGTGAGCCTCGAGGCCGCCAGCAGCACCGCCGTCGGCGCCATCGCCATGCAGGGCGTGCGCCAGGCCCGGCTCGAGCTGGGCGAGACGGTCGCGGTCATCGGCCTCGGCCTGCTCGGCCAGTTCCTCGTGCAGCTCGGCCGCGCCAACGGCTGCCGCGTCGTGGGCGTGGACCCCGACGCCACCAAGCGCCAGCTGGCGCTCGAGAACGGCGCCGAGGCCGCCTGCGCGCCCGAGCTGGAGGAGGCCCTCGCGCACGCGCTGCGGGTGAGCGGCGGGCTGGGCGTGGACGCGGTCATGGTCACCACCGCGGTCAAGGACAGCGGTCCCATCGAGATGGCGGTGGCGATGTCGCGCGAGCGCGGCCGGGTCGTCTGCCTCGGCAACACGCACATCGAGCTGGACTGGCGCACCTGGTTCGCCAAGGAGGTGGACTTCCTCTTCAGCCGCGCCATGGGCCCCGGCATCTTCGACATGGACTACTTCCTGCGCGGCCGGGACTACCCGGTGGGCTACGTGCGCTGGTCGGCCAACCGGAACATGGCCTCGTTCCTCGACCTCGTCGCGCAGGGCCGGCTCGACCTGCAGCGGCTCATCACCCACCGCTTCCCCTTCGCCGAGGCGAAGACCGTCTTCGACGGCCTCGCCGACGGCACGCTCGCCTCGGCGGTGGGCATCGTGCTCGAGTACCCGCAGGCCGACGCCAGCGTGACCGCGGCCGAGCCGCGCACCGTGCGCTTCCCGGCCGCCGGCACGCCCGGCGCCGTGCGCCTCGGCGTCATCGGCGCCGGCAACTACGCCAAGTCCATGATCCTGCCGCACCTGCCGGGGCTGGCCGGCATCGGGCTCGAGGCCTTCTGCACCGCGCGCGGCGCCAACGCCGAGGCGCTGGCCCGCCGCTACGGCGCGCGCTACGCCACCACCGACGCGGCGCAGCTGCTGGCCGACCCGCAGGTGACCGCCGTCATGGTGGCGACGCGGCACGACAGCCACGCCCGCTACGCCGCCGCGGCGCTGCGCGCCGGCAAGCACGTCTACGTCGAGAAGCCGCTGGCCATGAACGACGAGCAGCTGGCGCCCGTGCTCGAGGCGCTGGCCGCGCGCGGCGCCGACGGCCCGACGCTGTGGCTCGGGCACAACCGCCGCTACGCGCCGCTCAGCCAGCAGGCGCTCGCGCACTTCGCCGGCGTGCCGGTGCGCCAGGTCACGGTGACCGTGCGCACGGCCGGCATCCCGGCCGACAGCTGGTACCAGGACCCGGCCGAGGGCGGCGGCGTGCTGTTCGGCGACGCCTGCCACTTCATCGACCTCGCCTGCCACTTCGCGCAGAGCCTGCCGGTCGAGGTGCACGCCGTGGCCACGCCCGACCCCGGCCACCGCGAGGAGAGCTGGGCCATCACCCTGCGCTTCGCCAGCGGCGGCCTCGGCGTCGTGCACTACACCTGCGGCAGCCAGGCCGGCTTCGAGCGGGAGAGCGTGGACATCCTGGGCGGCGGCCGCTCGGCCCGCATCGGCGGGTTCCGCCGGCTCGAGCTGCGCGGCGGGCGCGACCGCCGGGTCGTCGCCCTGCAGCCCGACCTCGGGCAGAAGCCGATGCTCGAGCGGATGCTGGCGCAGTTCCAGCGCCGGCCCGGCGCGCTGGACGAGACCGAGTCGTTCGTGGTGGCGGCGCAGGCGCTGCTGGCCGCGCAGCGCTCCATCCGCGAGCGGCGCGTGGTGACGATGCGGACCACGTTCCCCTTCGCGCTCGACTGAGGCGGCGGTGAGGCGGGCCGGCCGGTCCGCCCGCGGCGGCGCGGGCGGCGGGAGCGTCCGGGCGTGAGCCCCGCGCGCCTGGCGTGGCTGTTCGACGTGGACGGCACCCTGCTGCTCACCGAGGGGGCCGCGCGCGAGGCCTTCGCCTGCGCCGTGCGCGACCACCTCGGCGTGGCGGACGACCTGCGCGACATCGGCTTCGCCGGGCGGATCGAGCCGCTCATCCTCGCCGACATCCTGCGCAAGCACCGCCGCAGCCTGTCGCACGAGGAGGAGGCCCGCTTCTGGGACCTCGTCTTCGGCCACATGCGCCGGCTGCTCGCGCCCGGGCGCG
>CAZSQE010000387.1:0-2823 GCA_964608905.1 uncultured bacterium
CCGTCCCCGAGCTCCACGCCCACTGGAAGTTGAATCCCCCCAACCTCCCGTCCACGTCGAGCAGCTCGCCGCACAGGAACACCCCGGGCGCCTTGCGCGACTCGAGCGTGCTGGCGTCCACCTCGTCGAGCGCCACGCCGCCGGCGGTGACCTCCGCCTTCTCGTAGCCCAGCGTGCCGGTCACGCGCACGGGGCGCGCGCACACACGTTCCACCAGCTCCGCGCGGCGCTCGCGCTCCACCTGGCTGGCATAGCGCGCGGGGCCGACTCCCACCTCGGCGCAGAGCACGACCGCGAGCCTGTCGGGCAACCGGCGGCCGAGCCAGCGTCGCACGGTGAGCTTCGGCTCGGCGCCCGCGGCGGCCGCCCAGTCGGCGAGCAGCTCCTCGCGCGTGGCGCCGGGCACGAAGCTCACGCGCACGACGCGCTCGCCGTGCCCCTCGGCGCGCAGCCACGAGCGCGACAGGTCGAGCGCCACGGGGCCGGACAGGCCGAAGTGCGCGAACAGGAGCGGGCCGCGCGCGGTCTCCACCGGCTTCCCTCCCGCCGCCAGCGTCAGCTCGGCCTCCAGCGCGAGGCCCTGCACGAACACGCACAGGGGATCGTCCGAGGTCAGCGGCGTGAGCGCGGGCACGGGCGCGACGACGGTGTGGCCCAGGGCCCGCGCCAGCGCGTAGCCGCTGCCGTCGCAGCCGGTGCGCGGGTACGAGAGCCCGCCGGTGGCGAGCACGACGGCGTCCGCCTCGAGCCAGCGCTCGGGCACCTCGGCGGGCAGGGGCCACTCGGTGCCGCCGACGGCCCGCACCGCAGCCGAGAACCCGGCGCTCGCGGCGACCGCGCGCACGCCGAGCCGCCAGCGCCCGCCGCCGGACGATCCGGCCCCGCCGGCCACGGCGCCACCGCCCCGCTCCAGCCGCACCACCCTCACCCCGCACTCGAGCCCGACGCCGGCCCGCTCGCACGCCCCGAGCAGCGCGTCGAGCACGGTCTGCGCCTCGTCGCTGGCGGGGAAGTACTTGCCGGTCTCCTCGAGCACGAGCGGCACGCCGAGCGAGTCGAACCAGGCGCGCGTCGCCCCGGGGCCGAACGCGCGCAGGATGCGGGCGACGACGTTGCGCGAGCCGCCGTGGTAGTCGCGCGCGTCCACGTCGCGGTGGGTCACGTTGCAGCGGCTACCGCCCGACATGAGGATCTTGAGTCCGGGCTGCGGGTGGGCGTTGAGCAGCCTCACGCGTGCGCCGGCCTCGGCCGCGCGCAGGGCGGCGGTGAGCCCGGCGGCGCCGGCGCCCACGACCACGACGGAGCGGCTCACTCCGCCGCCGCGCGCCAGGCGCCGTCCGTCTGCGTCGCCCGCCCCTCGGCCTCGAGCTTGAGCAGGTGCGCGAGCAGCGTGCGCTCGGCGTAGCCCCACAGCTCGCGCGGGGTGTCGGCGTAGACGGCCTCGACGAGCGCCGCCGTCTCCCGCGGCTCCTCGCCCAGCGCGGCCAGCACCTGCGCCTCGCGGCGCAGCCGGTGCTCGATCAGCCAGCGCAGGCGCGTTCGGGCCGCGCCGTGCGGCGTGCCGTGCGCGGGGAACAGGGTCTCGACCGGCTCGCCGAGCAGCCGCTCGAGCGAGGCGAGGTAGGCGGCGACGTCGCCCTCGGGCGGGTCGAGGATGACGGTGCCGCGCCCGCCGGTGAGGAGGTCGCCGCTGAACAGCGAGCGCGTGCGCTCGTGCAGGAACGCGAGGTGCCCGCGCGCGTGCCCGGGGGTGTGCAGCGCGCGCAGGTCCCAGCTGGCCAGGCCGGGTGCGAGCGAAACGACCTCGCCGTCGGCGAGCAGGCGGTCCACCCGCACGTGCCGCGCGGTCTCGGCGTGCGCGGCCACGGGCACGCGCCAGCGCTCGCGCACGGCGTCGCAGCCGCCGCCGTGGTCGGGGTGATGGTGCGTGAGCAGGACGAGCTTGAGCCGTCGCCCCTCGGCCTCGAGCACGCGGACGAGCGTGAACAGGGGCTCCAGCTCGTCGGGGTCGCCGCTGCCCGGGTCGATGAGCGCCATCTCGCGCTCGCCGACGAGGTAGGCGTTGGTGTGCGTCGCGGGCGGCAGCGGGCGGCTCTTCATGGGGTGCATGACCACGCCCCACTTGAACTCGATCCGCCGCACCGGGTACGAGGCCAGCTCGGGCCCCTGCGCGAGCCGCGCGCCGAGGCCGTCCTCGCCCTCGGCCAGCGCGAGCAGCGTGTGCAGGATGGGCGGCGCGAGCGTGACCTCACCGCGGTGGTAGCGGTCGAGCGCCTCGAGCGGCCGGATCCACTCGCCGGCGGCCAGCTCGGCGCCGAGCAGCGAGGGCTCCTGCCGGTCGGGCACGCGGGCGAGGAAGTAGGTGACGTCGAAGCGGGGCGCGGCGAACACGGGGGTCTGCCAGCGCCCGGCGAAGTCGAGCGCGTCGGCGCGGAAGCGCCAGCCGCACTCCCAGGCCAGCTCGGGGAAGGCCGCCTCGCCCGCGAGCAGCCGCGCCCGCGCGGCGGCGAGGCGCCGGGCGTCGCACTTGGTGGGCCCGGCCAGGGCGACCAGGACGCCGGCCTCCTCGAAGGCCTCGCGGATGGCGCAGGCCATGAGCACGCGCGCGGGCCCGTCGGCCGCGCCCTCGATGGCCAGCTCGGCGTCGGCCGGCTCCACCGTGCCGCCGACGAAGGCCTCGAAGCCGGGCATGGCGGTCACGCCGTCGCCGCGCCGCACCCACCAGGTCTCGAGGTCGAGGCCGTGGCCGCGCAGGAGCACGACGGCGGCCGAGCCGCGCAGGCGGGCTCTCTCGGGGGGGCTCATCGGCGCGCAGCCTACCAC
>CAZSQE010000388.1:0-2815 GCA_964608905.1 uncultured bacterium
CACGTGATGGCGAGCGACGCGGACGCCCGCCCGCCCCGCGCCCTGACGCCCGTCTTCCACGGCTGCTTCGACTGGCACTCGGCCGTGCACGGCCACTGGCTGCTGGTGCGGCTGGGGCGCCTGTACCCGGAGGCCGCCTTCGCTCCGCGCGCGCGGGCGGCGCTGGCGGCGAGCCTCACGCCGGAGAACGTCGCCGCCGAGGTGGACTACCTGCGCGGCCCCGGGCGCGCCTCCTTCGAGCGCCCCTACGGCCTGGCGTGGCTGCTGCAGCTGCACGCCGAACTGCGGGAGTGGGACGACCCGCGGGCGCGCGAGTGGGCCGCCACGCTGGAGCCGCTGGCGCGTCTCGGCGCGGAGAGGCTGACGGCGTGGCTGCCCAAGCTGACGCGCCCGGTGCGGGTGGGCGAGCACAGCCAGACCGCCTTCGGCCTCGGCCTCGCGCTCGACTGGGCGCGGACCGTGGGCGATACCGCCAGCGCGGCGGTCTTCGAGACGGCGATCCGCCGCTTCTTCCTCGCCGACCGGGGCTGCCCGCTCGCCTACGAGCCGGGAGGCGAGGACTTCCTCTCCCCCTGCCTCGCGGAGGCCGACGCGGTGCGCCGCGTCCTGCCGCCGGAGGACTTCGCGCGCTGGCTCCGGGAGTTCCTCCCCGGCCTGCCGCGGGACGCGCGCGGCGACTGGCTGGCGCCGGGCGTCGTGAGCGACCCGACCGACGGCAAGCTGGTGCACCTGTACGGCCTGAACCTCTCCCGCGCCTGGATGATGGAGGGCATCGCCGCCTCCCTGCCGCCCGGCGACGCGCGCCGCGCGGGCCTGCGGGCGGCCGCGCGGCTCCACCGCGAGGCGAGCCTGCCGCGGGTGACCGACGAGGGCTACGAGGGCGGCCACTGGCTCGGCAGCTTCGCGACCTACCTGGTCACCGGGCGGGGGCTGCCGGCGGAGCGGTAGGACCGTTCCTCCTTCCCGCCGCGGAAACGGGCGGCCGGCCCGAAGGCCGGCCGCCCGCCCGTTTCCGCCTGCCGCCAGGGAACGTCCGTCGCCCTCACCGCACCACGGCGACGCGACGCGTGCTGACGACGGCGCCCTGCGCCGCGCGCAGCAGGTAGACGCCCGGGGCCAGCGGCTGGCCGCCGCCGACCTCGACCTGGTGGCGTCCGCTGCCGGCCACGTCGCGCGACCACACGGTCCGGCCCGCCACGTCCACGACCTCCAGGCGCACGGGCTCGGGGCCGGCGAGGCCGAGGCTCACCCGGAAGGCCCCGGGCGAGGGGTTCGGGGCGACGGTCTCGATCGCCGGGGCGGGCCCGTCCGCCGGCGTGCCGTCGGCGAGCGGAACGGACTGCCGTCCCGGCCGCGGCGCGGCGCAGTGGCGGCCGATCCAGTCCACCATCGGCAGCCACATCCGCTCCGCGGCGCCCGCCCACGTCCAGATGTCGATGTGTCCCATGTCCAGCTCGGGCGCCGTCCCGATGCTCGGGAACAGGTGCTCGACGTCGCTGCTGCCGAGCAGCCCGATGCCGTAGCGCGTCAGCTCGCCGAAGCCGCCCAGCGGGGACACGTTGAAGACCGGGACGGTGATCTCGCCCAAATGGTCGTCGTGCGGCGAGTCACGGCCCAGCCAGAGCTCGTCGCATTCCATCATGAAGTTGAGCGGCTCGTAGAGGGGGGCCGAGCCCAGGAAGTCCAGCCACAGCTCGCGGTCCACCAGCGTCAGGCCGGTGGGCATGCCGTCGGTGTCGAAGCCGCCCGCCCAGTAGTGGAACACCGGCGGGATCAGCACGCCCGAGCTGAAGTAGAGGGCCGCCTGCTCGTTGGTGAAGCCGGGGAAGACGGGCGAGTCGTCCGCCGGGCAGCAGCGGGTCAGCTCGCTCAGGAGCCGGAAGGGGACGTAGTAGGCGTACATGCCGGAGGCGTAGGCGTCGCGGTACCAGGCGAGATCCAGCTCCAGGAACGCGAGCAGCTGCGGGTCGTCGGTCTTGAAGGCGAGGTCCACGGGGATCCAGCCGCAGGCGTTGCGCAACGGCCGCGGCAGCCGCGTCTCGGCGTCGAGGAAGGCCACGGTGGTGAACACCCCGCTGCTGTAGCCGCTGAGGATCATCGGGCCGCCACCGCTGCCGGTGGCCAGGCGGCCGAGGCGGGCGACGCGCATGGCGATGCCGAGGTCGCGCACCTGGCGGGCCATGCCCCAGTCCTGCACGAAGCCGTAGTCCTCGAGGTCCTGGGGCATCACGTTCCACGCCTGGTCGATGCCCCAGACGTCCACGCCGCGGCGCGCGGCGAAGACGGCGAAGCCGAAATCGTCGGGCGTCGTGGGCGAATAGAGCCCGGGCAGGAACATGCCGGTGAAGTCCTTGGCGTCGCCGTGCTGGAGGAAGACGTTCAGCGGCGTGCGGATGGGCAGGCCGCAACGCGTCTCCTTCACCACGCGGTGCACGCGGATGAGGTCGTGCTCGGCGGGCCCGGTCCGCACCAGCAGGACGTAGTGCGCGATGTCGCCGGCGACGACGCTGCGCCGGGCGCTCACCACGACCGGGAGGCACCCGCCGGCGTCCGGCGAGGCGTCGAGGTCGGCCTGGACGGCGCCGCGCAGGCCGTCCATCGTCTGCCAGACGACGGCGGGGCGCTCGGGCGCGGCGGCGACCGGGCCCTGCAGGACCGATGCCGCGGCCGACAGCGCGTGGGCGGTCGGCGGTGGGGCTGCCGCGGCCGGGCCGGCGAGCAGGCAGCCGGCGGCGAGGAACAGGGCGAGGAGCGGGAGACGGGACGATGCCATGCTGCACCCCCTGGAGCCGCCGCGGACGAGGGGCTGCCGTGA
>CAZSQE010000389.1:0-2796 GCA_964608905.1 uncultured bacterium
GCGCCGGACCCGCGCGTCGCGGGGAGACGCCGACACGTCCCCGGCCCCCGCGCGGCGCTGCCCGGCCTGCGCGTCCTGGCCATCTCCGAGCGCGGCGTGGCCGACTGCCTCGTGCTCAACCCGCCCGGGCGCGAGCGGCTGCCGGGCCGGCTCGAGCTGCGGCGCTGCGAGGGCGACACCGACTGCCTGCAGCTGGCCATGGCGCAGGGCGCGCTCGGCACGCTGCGGCGCAGCGCCGGCCCGGAGTCGCTCTACCGCGCGGTGCGCGCGGTGGCGGCCGGGCAGACGGCCTTCGAGCCGCGCGCCGGGCTGGCCTTCGGACCCGACGGCATGGGCGCCGGCGCCGGCGACCGCTTCGGCCTCTCCCCCCGCGAGATGGACGTGGCGCTGCTGCTGGCCGAGGGACGCTCGAACAAGGACGTGGCGCGGGCGCTGCAGATCAGCGAGCCCACGGTCAAGAAGCACGTGGGCCAGATCCTCACCAAGCTGAACGTGCAGGACCGGCTGCAGGCGGGGCTGTTCGTGGCGCGGCACCCGCTGCTCTTCGCCGGGCGCGCGCGCGGCTGAGCTCTGCCTGAGAACGCCGGGCCCACCATCCTGCGGGCACCCGGCGCGTGGGCGGCGCCGGCGCACCAACCGCGGCATCGCGTCCCTGATGTCTCCTTCTGGAGTGTCCGCGCGGACAGTAAAGTTAAGTGTTGCTAAACTTTACTGGTTCCGGAACCAGTTGGCGCGCGCGGGGCAGGTTGGCGCCGGGCCCCTACTTCTCCCCCCACGGCACCGAGGCCGCACGCTCGGCCGCCGTCATCGGCTGGCCCGCGCGGACCAGCGCCCGCGCCCAGTCCACCGCGTCCCGCACGTTCCACAGCAGCACGCCGCGGGTGACGTCGTCGCGCAGGTAGAAGACGGCGCCGGCCGTCCCCCCGTCGGCGGGCGGCCGCCCGGGCTCCCCCCACACGGTCTCGACCCGCAGCGTCGGGTCGAGGTCGCCCACGCCCTCGAAGCCGAGGTCGAAGAGGTCGGAGAAGAAGTACGGGATGCCCTCGTACGGCTCGGTGGCGCCCGCCAGGTTGGCGCCGGCGCAGCGGCCGTGCGCGAGCGCGTGCTCCCAGTGCTCGACGCGCACGGAGCGCCCGAGCGGCACGCAGGGGTAGCGGGCCACGTCGCCGGCGGCGTAGACGTCCGGGTCGGTGGTGCGCGCGAACTCGTCCACGACGACGCCGTCGTCCACGTCCAGCCCCGCCGCCTCGGCCAGGTCCGTCTCCGGCTCGAGGCCGACGCCGACCAGCACCTGCTGCGTGCTGATGACGCCGCCGGAGGCGGTGTGGGCGCGGATGAGGCCCTGCGACTCCTCCAGCCCCGCCAGCCGGTCCTCCGAGACGGTCTCGACGCCCTCGCGCCGGAACCGCTCGGCCAGCGCCAGCCCCAGCTCGCGCGGCAGCACGCGGAAGAGCGGGTACTCGCGGTCCACCAGCAGGGTCACCTCCTTGCCGGCGTGCCGCAGCGCCGCCGCCAGCTCCACGCCTATGAAGCCGCCGCCCACCACCAGCGCGTGCTCGAAGCGTTCCAGCCGCCGGGACAGGAAGACGTAGTCCTCCAGGTTGCGGAAGTAGTGCAGCCCGGCGATCTCCGCGCCCGGCAGGGCCAGGCGCCGCGGCTTCCCGCCGGTGGCGAGCAGCAGCCGGTCGTAGCCGTGCTCGACGCCGCGCTCGTCCCAGACCACGTGCCGCTCCGGGTCCAGCTCCACCGCCTCGCGGCGCAGCAGCAGCTCGACGCCCTGCTCGCGGTAGAAGCCCTCCGGGTGCACCGGCAGCTGCTCCAGCGTGGCCCGCCCGAACCACAGGTCCTTGGACAGCGGCGGGCGCCGGTAGGGCGCGTGGTTCTCGCGCGCGAGCATCAGGATGCCGCCGTCCGGGTCGTGCCGCCGGATGCCCTCGACGGCGGCGGCGCCCGCCGCGCCACCGCCGACCACGACGTAGGGGTGGCGCACGGTCAGGCCTCCGGCGCCACGGCCCGGGCCGCGGCGTGGGCGGCGTACGAGGTGTGGCCGGCGTGCAGGTCCATGAGGGCGTGCACCAGCATCGCGGCGTAGAGCGAGCCGGTGATCCAGACCACGGCGGCGAGGAAGCCGCCGGTGACGGCGGTGACCAGCACGTTGCGCGGGCCCTGGTAGGCGTGGCCGAGGCCGAAGACGAGCGAGGAGCCGGCGGCGGCGACGGCGAACACGTACGGCGGCGGCACCGCCAGCGCGGCCCACGCGCCGAGGTACCAGAGGAGGAAACCGCGGTAGAGCAGCTCCTCGCAGACGCCGGCGCTGACCGAGAGGCCCGCGAACCAGGCCAGCTCGCGGCCGTCGGCCGGGAGCATGCGCGCCAGGCTCCCCGCCGACCGCTCCAGGCTCGCCAGCGCCGAGGGGTCGCCCGGCGCGAAGCGGTTGCGGCGCGCCAGCACCGCGGCGATGACCGCCACGCCCAGCATGACGCCGCTCAGCCCGCCGGTGAGCCGGAACGCCAGGCCGAGGTCGGCCCACGGCCGGCGCATCCCGAGCCACAGCAGGGCCAGCGCGGCCGCGAGCGCCCAGAGCAGCGCGAGCGCGTTGCGGTAGAGCGCCACGCGGGCCGCGGGCACCTCCTCGAGCGGGGCGGCGACGAGCCGCCGGAAACCCAGGTGCCGGTCGCCGAGCGGCACCAGCACCAGCAGCACGAGGAAGAGCAGGTGGTCGAGGCCGCCGGGCAGCACGACCATCACGGCCGCCGCGGCCGCGCCGGGCGCGACCGGGCGGACGGGGCGGGCGGG
>CAZSQE010000390.1:0-2773 GCA_964608905.1 uncultured bacterium
CGGCCCGCCGTTCCGGGAACAGGGGCAGGTTGGCCGGGCCGACGGCGAGCTGGTGCACGACCTCGACCGTGCCGTAGCCCAGCTTGCGGTAGTACGAGCCGCGGAAGGCATAGAGAGCGGACAGGGGGCGGCCGCCGCGGCGCAGCTCGCGCAGCGCGGCGCGCAGCAACGCCTCGCCCACGCCCTGGCGCCGGTGCTCGGGCGAGACCGCGACCGAGCCCACGCCGGCGAGCGGCACGCGCCGGCCCCGCACCCACGCGGTGAGCGGGTAGAGCACGAGCGAGGCGACGATGCGGCCGTCGAGCTCGGCCACCCGCACGTCGCGCAGGCCGAAGCGCGGGTGGTCGGTGTAGAAGTCGAGCCGCTGCTCGAGGCTCGAGACGCGGTAGGCGAGTTGCCCGAGCGCGGCCAGCGCCTCGATGTCGGCACGGCGGGCGGCGCGGCAGCGCAGCGCGGGCGGGCGGTGGGCAGGCGTGCTCACAGGCGGACCTCCTGGTGCAGGAAGAAGGCCGGCTGGCCGGCCGCCCCCCGGGTGACGCCGGGGCCGCGCAGCGAGCGGCTGCCGTCGGTGGCGCGCAGCACGTCCTCCGGCTGCCAGGCGGAGTTGAAGTGGGCCAGCACGTCGAAGCGGTACCGGTCCTCCGGCAGCGGGCCCTCCGGGGTCATGAAGGGCGCGGTCTCGAACGCGCCGTCCACGACCGTGACCTGGACCACCTGGACCGCCTCGCCGCTCGCGGCGCGCACGATCGTGATCTGCAGGCGCGTGCCGTCGGGCAGCTCCGCCCGGCCGCGCACGCGCATCGCCCCGCCCCGCAGGCGGTAGGGCTCGAACGCGGTGAGCAGCGGCGCGCCGCGCGCGAGCCCGGTGGTGTCGGAGAGGTCCTCGAAGCTCAGCGCCGCGTCCCGTTCGGCCCGGCGACCGCAGCCGGACAGCAGGCCGAGCAGCAGCAGGGCGGCCGGCAGGGCGGCGGTCCACCCCGGGGACCGCCGGCGAGCGGCGCCCCGCGCCGGCGGGCGGAGGAAAGTGGCGCGCATGTCCCGCAAACTAGCGAACGACGGGCCGCAGGGGAAGCCCCCCCGGCTGCGCGCGGCGGCCCCGGCGGCCCCGGCGCCCGTCGGCGGGGCCGTGACGGGGGCGACCGAGGTCGCATTGACTCGGCCCGCCGGGGACCGTATTTTTCGGCATCTTGACGCCAGCATAGGCGGGCCTTCCGGCGGGCGTGAGGCGAAGCCTCGACCCGACGCCGCCCGGCCCTGGCTCCGACCGGGCCTGCAACCTCTGTGTACGCGCGCGGAAAGCCTTGAGAGGAGGCCGTTCGATGTCGAAGCGATGGTGGATGGTGGCCGGTGCGCTGCTCCTGCTGTGCACGGCCCCATCGGCGGTCCAGGCGGCCGCCGAGAGCGTGGTGACCGTGACCCTGGGCCGCCAGAGCCCGACGGGGACCTTCGGTGACGTCGCCCAGTCGGGCACGATGGCCGCGGTGAGCGGCGGCTTCCGGGTCGCCCCCTGGCTCGCGGTGGGCGCGGACTTCACGTACTTCAGGGCCCCCGGCGGCCACGACGGCGAGGAGTTCGACATCTTCGACCCGAACACCGAGAAGCTGGTCACCATCACCATCGACGAGAACTGGTCGATCACCTCGCTGGGGCTCTACGGCAAGGTGTTCCTGTTCGAGCGCGGCCGCCTCTCGCCCTACGTGCGCGGGGGCGCGGGCGCCTACAGCCTGCGCTACAGCCAGGACGTGGCGGCGGCCTCGGCCGGCACCTCGGTGGCCGGCAACGAGCAGGCCAACAAGTTCGGCGTCAGCGGTGGCGCCGGCGTCCGCATGAAGGTCGCCGGCGGCACCTCGATCGGCATCGAGACCCTCTACCACAACATCTTCGCCCGCGACACGAACGTGAGCCTCTGGACCACCGGGCTCATCGTCGGCTTCGGGCCCACCGGCAACTAAGGAGCGACCAGTGAATGGCTATCGGGTGACGTGTGCGGCGGCGCTGCTGACAGCCGCGCTGACCTGCGCCGCGGCCCTGCCGGCGTTCGCGCAGGGCTCCGCCGACGCGGTGGAGGTCTCGCTGCAGCGCGGGACGCAGTGGATGAGCGCGCAGGCCGGCTACGCCCGCGGCTCGGGCGACGTCTCGCCGAACGGGCTGTTCGGCGCCGCCTTCGGCTACCGGCGGTTCGTGCTCGACCGCTGGTCGGTCGGCGGGTTCATGGGCTGCGACCTGCTGGGCAAGTTCGGCGGCTCCGCCGACATCGACGTGCCCATCATCGTGGAGATCGCCCGCCACACGAAGTGGGGCGCGGCGGTGTATCCCTACTTCGGCTTCGGCGTCGGCGCCCACTACCGCAAGTACTACCGGACCGGCGCGGACCTCAGCGAGTTCACCCCCGGCCGGCACGCCACCGTGGGACTGATGGCCCCGATCCACAAGGGCGGGCTGCTCGGCCTCTCGCTGCGCATGACCACGGAGGAGAGGCTCGACGACAACCCCGTCTTCCCGGGGGCCGACCCCGACCGGCGCCACCTCGACGACTTCCTCGAGGACCTGCCGGGCACGACCGGCGCGACCATGCCGCTCATGTACAACAACAGCGAGTCGAAGACGCGGTTGCTCTGGGGCCTCAAGCTCGACTACACGCTGACCTACTGAACGCGGCCGCATCGCGGGGGCGCGGGGGGGGAACGACCCCCGCGCCCTCTCGCTTCCCCGGGCCCCGCCGGGCCCGCGCCTGCCCGCCTGGCCGGGCCGCCGATGGGCCCCGGCCTTCGGC
>CAZSQE010000391.1:0-2761 GCA_964608905.1 uncultured bacterium
GCCCAGCACCGCCCGCAGCCGGGACTCGAGCCGCGGCCAGTCGGGCGCGGCGCGCAGCGAGGCCAGCGTGGCGTGCGCCGCGACGGCGCGTCGCAGCGCGCGGCACTCCTCGAGCAGGGCGGGATCGCGCATGGCAGCGGGGAGGATACCGCAGGCGGGGCCGCGGCCGCCCCGTCCTGTCGCCGCCCCGCCCTGTCGCCGCCCCGTCCTGTCGCCGCCCCGCCCTGTCGCCGCCCGTCCTAGCGCCGCAGCGGGTGGGTCTCGCGCACCATCGTGCCGGTGCGCAGGACCTCCTCGACCTTGTAGACGCCGAGGGTGCGGTTCTTGACGAAGCCGCTGAACGCCTTCTCCGCCAGCACGCCGTCGCGCAGCAGGTCGCCCAGCCACTCGAGCGCCAGCTCCGGCCGGTACTGCGGCAGGGCCGCGCCCTTGTTCATCAGCCAGCGCAGGTTCTTCGCCTCGTGCGAGCCGATGGGCGGCGCCATGACGATGGGGATGCCGAGCGCCGAGTAGAAGGACAGCTCGCTCGGCTTGGTCCACAGCACGTCGGTCTCGCGCAGGAGCGCGTTGAAACGGTCGAAGTAGGCCGGCTTGGTCTCCTCGCGCAGGACGAGCACGCCGTGGCCGAGCGCGTCCTCGAGCCCGAGGCGCGCCACCGCGGCGCGGAACACCTCCTCGATGCGCGGGTTGACGCCCGCCACCAGCGCCAGCCGGAAGCGTCCGTCGAGGATGCCCGGCCTCAGGCTCTGCGCCAGCGCCACGCCGATCTCGCTCTGCGCGCCGGCGCCGCCCACGGCGAAGGTGACCGTCACCGGGACGTCGCGGTCCTCGGGCGGCGGCTCCTCGCCCAGCAGCTCGCGCACGCTGGGGCCGAAGACGGCGGCGAAGCGGCCGGCCTGGTCGAGGCGCCCCAGGCGCCGCAGCATGTCGCGCTTGAGCGTCGGCATGTCGGGCCCGCCGATGTTCTCGCGCGGCAGCGGGAAGCCGGTGATGAAGATGGCGGCGTCGGGCACGCCGTACTGGCGCAGCCGCCGCATGACCCGGCCGCAGGGCGCGAGGTAGAGGACGTGGCTCTGCGCCGGGTCCGAGGCGACCCACACGCGATTGATGTCGGCGTCGCAGATGCCGCAGTACACCGGCACGCAGTGGGCGCGGTCGGCGGCGATGGCCGGGGCGTAGAAGGTCGTGACCACCGGCAGGCGGCGCGTGCGCAGCCGCTCGAGCACCGAGCGGCCCAGGCCCTGCCGGATGAGGTGGTCCACGATCCAGTTGTTGAGCGCCGTCTTGGAGCGGTCGCGCAGCGGGTACAGCGGCGGGATCTGCAGCAGGCTGTCGAGCACGGCGAACGTCGCGTCGCCCACGAGCGGCACGCCCTTGGCGCGCGAGACGAACTCGTAGGTCCAGCGGAAGCGGCGCCACAGCCGCGCCTCGTCCGCGTCGGTGGTGGCGGGGTCCCCGGCGGTGAGGATGCCCTCGTGGGCGAGGTGGGCGAGGGCGTGCGCGGCGCGCTGGTGCCCCAGCCCCATGTCGGCGGTCACGATCCAGGCGCGGAGTTCGTCCGTGGTCACGCGGTCTCTCCGGTCAGCGCCCGGTCGTCCCGGCCGGGCGCGCGGCGGCTGGCGGAGGCACGTCCGCCGGAGAGGATACAACAACCGGCCGGCCGCGCCGGGCGGGGCCCGCGTCACGAACGGGCCCCCCCGCGCGATGAGCCCATGGGGCGCCGGGCCCCGGGGCGGGCCCGGCGGGCGCGAAACGGCGGCACGAACGTTGTAGGATCCCCGCCGGTTCCCCCGTGCATCGAAAGGCCGTCGGGGCGCGGCCGGGGAGGGTCGGTCATGTCGGGTCACTTCCATCCGCTGGGTCCGCTGGAGCGGCTGGCGAAGGCCGTGGCGAAGCTGGCCGGGGACGTCGCGTGGACGGTGTTCCCGCCGCGGCCGAGCCACGAGCAGGCGCTGGCGCAGGCCGAGTCGTTCGTCGAGACCGGCCGCCCGGAGCAGGCCGCGCCGCTGCTGGCGCCGATGCGCCGCGACGTCGAGCGCATGCAGGGCCCCTGCGGCCCGGCCTGCCGCGCCCGCTGGCACCTCGCCTGGGGCTACTGCCGCGGCTGCGTCTCCTCGCTCGACGAGGCTTGGTTCTCGTTCGACGCGGCGCGCCGCGAGGCCGCCGACGTGGAGGACGCGAGCCTGGCGGCCCGGCTGCGCCTGCGCGCCCAGGTCGAGATGGCCATCGTCGCGCTGGCGAAGGGCCAGCCGCTCGACGACGTGGCGTCGCTGGTGGACGAGGCGGTGCGCCTCTCGGCCGGCGTCGAGGACCCGTACGCCCTCATGCGGCTGGGGCACGACCTGGGCAACCTGGGGCAGGCCGAGCACCAGGCCGGCCGCTGGAAGGCGGCCCGGGCGCACTACGAGCAGGCGCTGGCGACCGGTCTCCGCGTGCCGGCGCCCGCGCTCATCGCGGCCGACGCGGAGACCCGCGGCCTGCTCGTCTGGGCCGAGGCGCGGGCCATCGCCGGCCGCGCGGCGATGGAGATCGCCCGCACGCTCGCGACGCTGGGCGACGTCGAGGGGATGCGCGAGTGGTTCGACCGGGGGCTGGCGGCGATGGAGGGCCCCGCGCATCCGCGCCTGCTCCTGTCGCGCGGCGTGCTGAGCCTGGAGCGGGCACGGGCCGAGTCCGGCGACGACGTCCTGGCGCCCGCGCGCCGCATCTCGTGGCTGCGCGAGGCGGTGCGCGCGGGCCTGGCGCGCGCACCGCCTCGCGC
>CAZSQE010000392.1:0-2758 GCA_964608905.1 uncultured bacterium
GGAGGCGCGCCCTCCTCCCCCGCGCGCGCCTCCCGCGCCGCCAGCAGCGCCTCGACCGCGCCCTGGCCGACGTTGCGCACCGCCCCCAGCCCGACGCGGATGGCCCCGTCCTCGATCGAGAAGCGCCACTCCGACCGGTTGATGTCCGGCGGCAGGATGGCCAGCCCCATGCGGCGGCACTCGGCGATGAGGGTGACGATGCGGCTCGAGTCGGCCATCTCGCTGGTGAGCGTGGCGGCCATGAACTCGGCCGGGTGACGGGCCTTGAGCCAGGCGCACTGGTAGGCGATGAGCGCGTAGGCGGCGGCGTGCGAGGCGTTGAAGCCGTAGCCGGCGAACTTCTCCATGGTCTGGAAGATCCGGACCGCCTTGGCCGCCGGGATGCGGTGCTTCGCGCAGCCCTCGATGAAGGCCTTCTGCTTCTTCTCCATCTCGGCGACCAGCTTCTTGCCCATGGCGCGCCGCAGTTCGTCGGCCTGCGCCAGCGAGAAGCCGGCCAGCCGGTGGGCCGCCTCCATCACCTGCTCCTGGTAGACGAACACCCCGTAGGTCTTCTGGAGGATGGGCTCGAGCGCCGGGTGCTCGTAGCGCACCACCTGGCGGCCGTGCTTGCAGTCGATGAAGTACGGGATGTTCTCCATCGGGCCGGGGCGGTAGAGCGCGTTCATCGCCACCAGGTCCTCGAACACCGTCGGCTTGAGCTTGCGCAGCCAGTCGCGCATGCCGGTGGACTCGAACTGGAAGATGCCCACCGTGTCGGCGCGCTGGAACAGGGCGTAGGCCGCGGCGTCGTCCATCGGCAGCCGCGCCAGGTCGGGGCGCTCGCCGGTCCTGGCGGCGATGAGCCGCACCGACTCCTCGAGCACGGAGAGCGTGCGCAGGCCGAGGAAGTCCATCTTGAGCAGCCCGACCTTCTCGACCGACTTCATGTCCCACTGCGTGGTCACCGACTCGTCGCGCTGCCGGTAGAGCGGCACGTGATCGAGCAGCGGCCCCGGGGTGATGAGCACGCCGGCGGCGTGGGTCGAGGCGTGGCGGGCGACGCCCTCGAGCACGCGGGCGTTGCGGACCAGCCGCGCGTAGGGCTCGCCGCGCTGCGGCAGGTTCCTGAGGTCGGGCGAGAGCTTGAACGCCTGCTCGAGCGTCATGCCCACCCCGTCCGGGACCAGCCGCGCCACCCGGTCCACGTCGGCGAAGGGCAGGCCGAGCGCGCGGCCCACGTCGCGCAGCACGCCCTTCGCCCCCATCGTGCCGAAGGTGATGATCTGGGTGACGCTGTCGGCGCCGTACTTGCCGCGCACGTACTCGATGACCTCGGGGCGGCGCAGGTCGTCGAAGTCGATGTCGATGTCCGGCATGGTGACGCGCTCGGGGTTGAGGAAGCGCTCGAAGATGAGCCCGTGCGCCAGCGGGTCGATCTCGGTGATGTGCAGCGCGTAGGCCACCAGCGAGCCGGCCACCGAGCCGCGGCCCGGTCCCACGCCGATGCCGCGCCCGCGCGCGAAGGCGATGAAGTCGCGCACGATGAGGAAGTACGAGGCGAAGCCCATGCGGCAGATGACGTCCAGCTCGTACTCGAAGCGCTTCCGCACCTCGTCGGTCACCTCGGGCACGCGCCCGGGCAGCTCGGCCCAGGCGAGGCTGCGCAGGTACTCCTCGGGCGAGCTCTCCCCCGCCGGCAGCGGGAAGGCCGGCAGCAGCGGCCGCCCGAAGCCGAGCTGCAGGTTGCAGCGCTCGGCCACCACCACCGTGTTGCGCAGCGCCTCGGGGAACTCGGCGAAGGCCGTCTGCATCTCCTCCGGCGAGCGGAAGTGCAGGTTCTCCATCGCCCGCATCCGCTTCGGGTCGTCCATCGTCTTGCCGGTCTGGATGCAGAGCAGGATCTCCTGGGCCTCGGCGTGGTCGGGGTCCAGGTAGTGGTTGTCGTTCGTGGCCACCAGCGGGATGCCGGTGCGCCCGGACAGCGCGCGCAGGCCGGCGCGGACGCGCTCCTCGATCTCGAGGCCGTGGTTCATGATCTCGAGGAAGTAGTGGTCGGCGCCGAACAGGTCGCGGTGCCAGAGCGCCGCGCGCTCGGCCTCGGCCTCGTCGCCGGCCAGCAGCGCGGCCGGCACCTCGCCCTGCGGGCAGCCGGAGAGCGCCAGCAGCCCCTCGGCGTGGCGCTCGAGCAGCTCGCGGTCCACGCGCGGCTTGTAGTAGAAGCCCTCGAGGTAGGCGAGCGACGACAGCCGCATCAGGTTGCGGAAGCCGGTCTCGTCGCGCGCCAGCAGGGTGAGGTGGTGCACCGCCTCGCGGCTGCGGTCCTGGCGGCGGCCGCGGGTGACGTAGGCCTCCATGCCGACGACCGGCTTGAGCCCCGCCTTGCTCGCCTTCTCGTGGAACTGCACCGCCCCGAACATCGAGCCGTGGTCGGTCAGCGCCAGCGCCGGCATGCGCAGCTCGGCCGCCCGCTCCACCATGCGGGCGATGGTGATGGCGCCGTCCAGCATGGAGTAGTCGCTGTGGTTGTGGAGGTGGACGAAGTCCGCGTGCTTCATGGCGCGCTCGATCCGGGGTCAGGCGTGGCGCGCGGGTCACGCGCGCGGCCCTGCGCGGCCGAATCTAGCACAAAGGCCGCGGCGCGGCGGCGCGCGTTCCCCGCCCGGTCGGCGACGACGGCGACGACCTCGTGCGCGCCCGGCCCGGGCGCCCGCGACGGGCGCCAGCGCAGCGTGCCGGCCACCGCGTCCCACTCCGCCGGCACGCGCCGGCCGTCCAC
>CAZSQE010000393.1:0-2757 GCA_964608905.1 uncultured bacterium
CGCCCACGGCGGCGGCGCGCCGCCGCGGGGCGCACACGCCGCCGTCGGGCGAGTTCACCGAGACGAAGCGCGCCGGCCCGCGCCGCACCGGGATGTCCTCCCCGCCGCCCGAGTAGCCCAGCTCCCGCCACTCGATGCACACCGGCCGGTCCGTGCCCGCCAGGCCGCCGCGGGCGTGGCGCAGCAGCAGGCGCGCGAAGCAGTAGCGCGTGCGGCCGGAGATGGGCGCGGCGTCGTCCAGCTTGACCGCGTAGACGATCAACAGCTCCCCGAGCCCCGGCGAGAACTCGTACGTGGTCCCGCCGCCGCCCGGGTAGAGCCAGGGCCGCGCGCAGGGGAAGGTGCCGTCGGCGTCCACCTGCACCTGCAGGCCGGCCCGGTTCGCGCCGGCGGCGCGGAAGTCCCAGAAGGGCCCGAGCGAGTCGCCGGGCGCGGGGTGCACGACGACGCGGCCGATCATGGCGAAGAGCCGCGGCAGGTCCCGCCCGGTCTCGACCGACAGGTAGAGGGTGTCCACGCGGTTCGTGTCGCGGCCGGTGACGGCGACGTCGGACCGGGCCCCGGGCGTGCCGTGGGGCGCGCCCCAGGCCATGAAGAGCGCCGCCTCGCCCACCGAGTCGCCGCGCGTGCTGTCGTAGGCCGCGCCCGGCGGGGCCGGGGCCGGCAGCAGCGCCCGCGCGCGGTCCACGTTCGAGCGGCGGGCCGTGCCCGCCGGGGCCGCGCCGCCCGGCTCGCCCGGGGCCGCCGGCACTCCGCCGCCCGCCAGCAGGGCGGCCAGCGCGAGGACCGGCAGCGCGCCCGCGCCGTGAGCGCTCACCGGTACATCCCCTTCAGCCGCCCCCAGGTCACGGCGCGCACCGGCACGGCGGCGCAGTTGGCCCCGCTCCCGCCCTGCCACGTGGCCCAGGCGTCGGCGTCGAGGCCGACGGAGCTGACGAGCACGTCGCCGCCCGCGGCCCCGGGTTGGCGGCGGAGCCAGAGGCAGTTCAGCACGAGGCAGGCGGGCAGCGCGCAGCCGAGGCACGGGGCGTCGCCGACGGTGCGGGCGTCGCCCAGCACGATGCGCGCCGCGTAGTACGTGCTCGCGTCGTCGAGCGAGGCGTAGCCCAGCTCGGGCAGCCACGAGCCGGCCACCTTGATGCGGGCCTGGTCCTCGCCGCCGCGCGGCTCGGTCATGTAGTAGCCCAGCACGCCGCCGGCGGCGCGCCCCTGCGAGAAGTCGGCGCAGTCGGCGTGCTCGCGGAAGTCGAGGCCGGCGCCCAGCTGGCCCCAGCGGCAGCCGCCGGCGGCGAGACGCCACCAGTCGGGCAGCGAGGGGGCCGAGTGCTGGATGTCCACCACCAGCTCGAAGCCCAGCACGCTGTCCACGGGGGCGGCGAGGCGGAAGGCGCAGTAGAGCCGCTGCTCGCCCGTGTTCGCGTCGCAGGCCCAGCTCAGGTCGTGGCTGGCCAGCGGCGATGGGGCGCAGTCGTTCCAGGTCAGGAACAGGCCCTCGGCGGCCGGCGCGACGGGCGCGGCGAGCAGCACGGCGAGCAGCACGGCGAGGACGGCGGCGGCGAGCGCGACCGCGGCGCGGCGGGGAGGCGTGCGGAATGTCATGCGCCGCATTCTACGCGGGAGCCGGCCCGCGCGGGAAGCGGGGCGACGACGGACGCGGCGACCGTCGCTCCCGGTGCCGTAGACGAGCAGGCCGCGCCCCACGCCAAAGGCTCGCGAGCGGCGCGCGACCGCCGCCGAAAGCCGGCGGGCGGCCGTCGTGAGACGGCCGCCGGCGGGCGAAGCGAAGAGCTGCGCTTACCGGTACAGGCTCTTGACCTGGCCCCAGGTGGTGTTGCGGGCCGGGACGGCCCTGCACGGCAGCTCCGAGTACTGGTAGGTCAGGATCTGGTTGCCACCCGCGTAGGGGCTGTCGAGGATCGTCGGCGTGGCATCCCCGAGGTAGCCGACGTTGATCCAGTTCAGCGCCCAGCACGCCGGCACGAGGCAGCCCGCGCAGGCGGTGGTGCCCAGCGTCTTGACCGCGGAGACGCGGAACTGGGCCGCCATGATCTCGGTCTCGGCCGGAGCCAAGACGGGGTCGGCGACCGCCCACACCGCGTTGATGTGCATCCGGTTGTCCTCGGATGAGTACAGGCCGATGCCGCCGCCGCCCTGGCTCTGCCACAGGTCGAGGCAGGCCGCGGGGTCGCTGATGTTGGCGCCGTCCACGCTCAGGCTCAGAGCGGTGCCGCGGCACTCGCCGGCGCCCAGCTTCCACCATTCGGGCACGACGGCCGCCTCGGTCATGCCTTCCATGTACAGGTCGGCGGCGACCAGCGTGGCCTTCGTCATGACCGGCTTGAACGTGCACATCATGCGGATGTTGACATTCGTGTTCAAGTTGCAGGCCCACGTGTAGTTCGACACCGGGTTCAGGCCCCAGCAGTCGTTGCCCCACGCCACGCTGATGCCGGCCGCCGAGGCGACCGACGCCGTCAGGGCGAGCAGGAGACCGGCCAGGAGAAGCGTCTTCTTCATGATCTTGCCTCCGAATCCACTGCGGGGGGCAGGATGGACGACTCGTCGCGGATGCATTCGCAGCAGTGACCGATCCGGCTCGATGCACCGCCGCCTTTCGTCGTCCGGCGGCCGCGCCGCGGGTGCCGGAAGGCAACGGGCGGCCGTCTCACGACGGCCGCCCGCGGGTGAAGCGAAGAGCTGCTGCTTACCGGTACAGGCTCTTGACCTGGCCCCAGGTGGTGTTGCGGGCCGGGACGG
>CAZSQE010000394.1:0-2756 GCA_964608905.1 uncultured bacterium
GAAGAAGGGCGAGGGGGAGAAGCCGGCGAAGGGCGGGGGCGGCGACCCCGCGCATGCCGCGGCCAAGCTGCCGCCGCCGGTGGCCATCGAGTTCGACGGGCTCGACGACCGCATCGTGCGGCTGTCCGTCGCCTCGGCCGACCTCGCCGGGGCGGAGCTGTCGCCCGACGGCGAGACGCTCTACTACCTGGCGCGCTTCGAGAAGGGCTACGACCTCTGGAAGTACGTGCCCCGGAAGAAGGAGGCCAAGGTCGTCGCCAAGCTGGGCGCCGACCAGGCGCGCTTCGCGCTCGACCGCGAGGGCAAGAAGGCGTACGTGCTGGCCGACGGGAAGCTCTCGAGCGTCGAGCTCGAGCCGGGCAAGAGCGCGCCGCTCCGGGTGTCGGCGCGGCTGGAGCTGGACGCGGCGGCCGAGCGGGCCTACCTGTTCGACCACGCCTGGCGGCAGACGCTCAAGAAGTTCCACGACCCGGGCATGCACGGCGTGGACTGGGCGGCGATGCGCACCGCCTACGCCCGCTTCCTGCCGTCCATCGACAACCCGCGCGACTTCGCCGAGCTGCTCTCCGAGATGCAGGGCGAGCTGAACGCGTCGCACACCGGCGGCCGTTACCGGCCGTCCCGCCCGGACGGCGAGGAGACGGCGGCGCTCGGGTTCTTCCCCGAGCCGCGGCACCCCGGCGACGGGGTGGCCATCGCCGAGGTGATCGAGGGCGGCCCGCTCGAGAAGGCGGGGACGAAGGTGCGGGCCGGGGTGGTCATCGAGGCCATCGACGGCGCGCGCATCGTCCCGGGGACCAACTGGTACCGGATGCTCAACCGCAAGGCCGACACCCCGGTCCGCCTGGCCCTGTCCGACCCGAAGGCCGGCGCGCGCTGGGAGGAGACGACCCGGCCCGTCACCTGGGCGGCGCAGCAGCGCCTGCTCTACCTGCGCTGGGTGCGCTCGCGCCGCGAGACGGTCGAGAAGCTGTCGGGCGGCCGCATCGGCTACGCCCACATCCGCGGCATGAACGACGGCGCCTACCGCGAGGTCTACGAGGAGGTGTTCGGCCGCGCCGTGGACAAGGAGGCCATCGTCCTCGACACGCGCTTCAACGGCGGCGGCAACCTGGTCGAGGCGCTGACGGTCTTCCTCAGCGGCCGGCAGTACGCGAAGAACTCGCCCCGCGGCCGCCAGATCGGCTCCGAGCCGTCCAACCGCTGGAGCAAGCCGTCCATCGTGGTGATGTCCGAGGGCAACTACTCCGACGCCCACTGCTTCCCGATGGCCTACACCCAGCTCGGACTGGGGGAGACGGTGGGCATGCCGGTGCCGGGCACCTGCACCTCGGTGTGGTGGGAGCGGCTGCAGAACCGCGACCTGACCTTCGGCATCCCCCAGGTCTCGCTCATCGACATGGCGGGCGACGTCATGGAGAACAAGCACCTCGAGCCGGACCACCTGGTCGAGCCCGACCCGGCCGTGGTCGCCGCGGGGCGCGACCAGCAACTCGAGAAGGCGGTCGAGGTCCTGCTGGCGAAGTTGCCCCCGCGCGCCAGGTAGAGACGGGACGCGCCGCGCCCGCGCGAGCGGCCGCGGCGCGGACGGGGCCCCGGAACTGCCCGCGCGCGACGCGGCTCCGCGGGGCCCCGTGCCGTCCCGGCGGCGGAGCGGGGGGCATTCCGCGCTTGCCCTGCGCCGCGCCTCGCGCCATAGTGCGGGCTGGCGCACATCGCATCGGCAGGCACGACGGGGAGGCGGGCATGATCCGGCGATTCGAACTCACGGACGGAGCGTTGATCCCGGCCGAGTCGGAGCAGGCGCCCGTCCATCTCTACGTGAACCCCGACGCCGCCGAGCGGGAGGCGCTGGGCACCCTCTTCGACCTCGACGAGCACACCCTGTCCTCGGCCCTGGACCCCGACGAGGTGTCCCGCATCGAGACGGAACCCGGCCGGATCCTCCTCATCTGGAAGCGCCCCACCAACTACTCCGGCAAGGACGCCTTCTTCTTCAACGTGGCCTCGATCGGGATGCTCCTGGTCGAGGGCCGGCTGGTGGTCATCGTCTCGGACAACATCCCGCTGACCACCGGCACCCGGCACGCCGCCGCGCTCAACCGGCCGCTCGACGTGCTGCTGGGGCTGCTCCTGATGACCATCCAGCACTACCTCGAGCACCTCAAGGTCATCAAGATGATCGCCCGCGACCTCCAGGAGAAGATCAACACCTCCATGGAGAACAAGCACCTCATCCAGATGTTCAACCTGAGCGAGAGCCTCGTCTACTACCTGAACGCCATCAACTCGAACGGCGCGGTGCTGACCCGGCTGCGGGCGCACGCCGAGCGGGCCGGGTTCGCCGTGGAGGACCTCGAGTTCCTCGAGGACCTGTCGATCGAGAACAACCAGTGCTACAAGCAGGCCGAGATCTACTCGACGGTGTTCGCCGGCCTGATGGACGCGCGCGGCAGCCTGATCAACAACAACATGAGCGTCCTGCTCAAGAACCTGACGCTCATCAACGTCGTCTTCCTCCCGCTCAACCTGATCGCCAGCGTCGGCGGCATGTCCGAGTACAGCATGATGACGCGCGGGCTCGACTGGCGTGTGTCCTACCTGCTGTTCTTCGTCGCCATGGTGCTCGTCGGGCTGTTCACCGCCTGGCTGCTGCGCCGCGTGGACATCCGCGGCGCCGGGCCGTTGCCGTTCCTCGGTGCGCGCGGCCGCCCGCCCGCCCGCGGCCGGCGCGACAACGGGGAGCGGCGCCACGG
>CAZSQE010000395.1:0-2751 GCA_964608905.1 uncultured bacterium
CTTCGGCGGCGGCCCGATCGTCGAGGTGCGCACGAAACTGCTCAAGGCCGTCTTCTTCGTGAAGGACTTCGCCGGCGACACCGCCCGGCGCGACGTCCTCGGCTTCCTCGCCGCCCCGGCCGAGACCGCGCAGGGCAAGAAGCTGGCGGTGCGCTTCAAGGACGGCGAGCTGCTCTGCGGCCACTCGCTCTCCTACTCGCCCGAGCGCGAGGGGTTCTTCATGTTCCCCTCGGACGGCCACGCCAACAACCTGCGCGTCTACGTGCTGACGGCGGCCGCGGCCGAGATCAAGGCCGGCCCGGCGGCCGACGCGCTGGTCCAGCGGCTGCTCGGGCAGCAGGCCGCCTGAGCCCCGGCCTTCGCCCTCGGGGCCCGGCTCCACGGAGCCGGGCCTCGCCGTTCCCGGTCCGCTTGCGGGATGCGGGGATTCTCGGCTAGATTCCCTGCTTCCGGATGCACGCTGGACCCCCCAGGAGACGAGAGCACCATGACCTCCTTCAAGCATCGGCTGCACCGCAAGAACGCCCGCAAGGCCGCGCGCAAGAAGGCCGCCAAGGCCAGCGCCGCGAAGAAAGCCCCTCGTCGCAGCTAGGCGACGAGGGGCTTCACCTTCTCCACCCCCTCGCCGCAGCCAGGCGACGAGGGGCTTCGTCCCTCTAGCTCAGGTCGAGATACTTGAGGTCGAGGGGGACGAACAGCCCGCCGCCGGGTCCGCCGAACAACTCGCCGTGGCGGCGCACCGACTCCGACGGGATGTCCACCACCGGCAGGTCCAGCTCCTCGGTCGCGGCCACGCGCGACGTGTTGGGCAGCGAGGAGCGCTCGCTGGCGAGGTAGTCCTCGAACTCGTCCAGCGTCCAGGCGAACAGCGCGTCCACCTCCCACACCAGCCGCACCTCGCGGCCGCGGGTGAGGTCGGGCGGGTCGTCGGGCTTCGCCGGCTTGAGCGAGCCCACCGCGCAACAGTCGCAGCCGAACCAGAACTCCAGCTCGCCGGCCAGCCGCAGGTTCTCGCCCAGCCGCGCCTCGGTCGGGGCATCCTTCCAGATGTTGGTGAGCAGCTCGCTCAGCGTGAACTGGAAGCGCAGCAGCGCCCGCGGGTCGTCGTTGGCCGCGCCCTTCAGGCCCGTCGTCAGCACCCGCAGGTTGCGGATGGCCTCGATCCGCACCCAGGGGGAGCGCCGGTCGCACAGGGCGGACAGGTTGCGCAGCGTGCCGTCGAGCCGCTCGCGCGCCACCGCCAGCAGGTCATTGAAGCTGCCCGCGTCCTTGTCGAGGAACTCCACGGTGCGGCGCATCGCCTGGTTCAACGGCAGGTAGGCCGCGCGGAGCGTGGCCCAGTCCTCGGTCAACCGCTGCTTGGCGATGACGTCCCAATCCGCCATGGTCTTCCTCCTCGGCCCTCGGGGCTGCGCTGCGCGGGGTGCGGGGACGCAGTATAGCGAACGCGCACGGCGCCGGTCCAACGGGGCACCGTGCTATGCTGGGCCCGCTTGCCCCGTCGGACCGGCCCCGACCACCACGCCCGGAGGAACCCAATGCGCGACCCGCGCGACGCCCGCCTCGCCCAGGTCATCATCCACCACTCGGTCCGCCTGCAGCCCGGCGAGGCCGTGCTCGTCGAGGCCTTCGACCTGCGGGACGGGCTGGTGCTCGACCTCGTCGAGGAGGCCGCGCGCGCCGGCGGGCTGCCGCTCGTCTACCTGCGCGACAACGCCGTCATCCGCCAGGTGCTGACCAGCGGCAGCGAGGCGCAGGTGCGGCTGCAGGCGGCGGTCGAGATGTTCGCGATGCAGCAGGTGCAGGCCTACGTCGGCCTGCGCGCCTCCGACAACGTCTCCGAGCTGAACGACGTGCCGGAGCCGCGCATGAAGGACTACATGAAGCTCCTGCAGCAGCCGGTGCACTTCGACCGGCGCGTGAACCAGACCAAGTGGGTGGTGCTGCGCTACCCGACGCCGGCCATCGCCCAGCTCGCCGGCCAGAGCACGGAGCAGTTCGCCGACTTCTTCTACCGCGTCTGCACCCTCGACTACGCCCGCATGGCCGAGGCCATCGTGCCCCTGGTCGAGCGCATGCAGCGGACCGACCGCGTGCGCATCACCGGGCCGGGCACCGACCTGCGCTTCCGCGTCAAGGGCATGGGCGTGATGCCGTGCGAGGGGCGGCGCAACCTGCCCGACGGCGAGTGCTACACCGCCCCGCTGCGCGACTCGGTCGAGGGCACCATCCGCTACAACACGCCCTCGGTCTACCAGGGCACGACCTTCGCCAACATCGCCTTCACCTTCGAGGGCGGGCGGATCGTGCGCGCCACCGGCGACCCGCAGCCCCAGCTCGACGCGCTGCTCGACACCGACGAGGGGGCCCGCTACGTGGGCGAGTTCTCGCTCGGCTTCAACCCCCTCATCCTGCACCCGATGAAGGACACGCTGTTCGACGAGAAGATCGCCGGCTCGCTGCACCTGACGCCGGGGCAGGCCTACAAGGCCGCCGACAACGGCAACCAGTCGGCCATCCACTGGGACCTCGTCCTCATCCAGCGGCCGGACTACGGCGGCGGGGAGGTCCGCTTCGACGACGAGCTGGTGCGCAAGGACGGACGCTTCGTGGTGCCGGAGCTGGAGGGCCTGAACCCGGAGAAGCTCGGCGCCTGAGCGCGCCGGCCGCGCTCAGCGAAGGACGACGGCGCGCGCCACGAGGTGGCGGCCCGCCTGGGCCAGCCGCACGAAGTAGATGCCGCCCGGCAGC
>CAZSQE010000396.1:0-2747 GCA_964608905.1 uncultured bacterium
CTCTACACGCACTTCCTCTCGGCCCTGCGCCGCACCCTGGCGCACGAGCCGTTCCTGCCCATCGGCGCGGGCGGCGGCGGACCCGCTGGCGCGGGTGCCCCGGCGCCGGCCCCCGCCGGCGACGTGCTGCTCGAGCCGGGCCTCGAGCCCATCCTCGAGGAGCTGCTGCCGCGCTTCGCCGTCGCCCGCATGCTGGCGGCGCTGGCCGACTCGCGCGCCAGCGAGGAGGGTGCGCGCATGACGGCGATGGGCGCGGCGAGCAAGAACGCGGGCGAGCTGCTCGACCAGCTGGTGCTCGAGCGGAACCGCCTGCGGCAGACCATGATCACGCGGGAGATCCTCGACATCGTCGGTGGCGCGGAGGCGCTCACCTAGAGCCACGCGGCTGCCGGCGGACCGGCGCCCGGACACGGAGATGAAGATGAATGTTGGCAAGGTCGTCCAGGTCATCGGGCCCACGGTGGACGTGGCCTTCGAGCCCGACCAACTGCCCCGCATCCTCAACGCCATCCGCATCGAGGACCCCGCGAAGGGGATCGACGTGACGGTCGAGGCCGCCCTGCACGTGGGCGACAACAAGGTGCGCTGCGTGGCGATGAGCTCGACCGAGGGGCTGGTGCGCGGCATGAAGGCCGTGGACCAGGGCGGCCCCATCAGCGTGCCGGTCGGCGAGCAGTGCCTGGGCCGGCTCTTCAACCTGCTCGGGCGCACCATCGACGGCAAGCCGCAGGTCGAGACCGGCAAGATGTATCCCATCCACCGCTCCTCGCCCTCGTTCGAGGAGCAGGAGACCACGCCGGAGCAGTTCGAGACCGGCATCAAGGTCGTGGACCTGCTCGCCCCTTACATGCGCGGCGGCAAGGTCGGCCTCTTCGGCGGCGCGGGCGTGGGCAAGACCGTGCTCATCCAGGAGCTGATCCGCAACATCGCCACCGAGCACGGCGGCTACTCGGTGTTCGCCGGCGTGGGCGAGCGCACCCGCGAGGGCAACGACCTCTACCGCGAGATGACCGAGTCGGGCGTCATCGCCAAGACGGTGATGGTGTTCGGCCAGATGAACGAGCCGCCCGGCGCCCGCCTGCGCGTCGGTCTCACCGGGGTCACCATGGCCGAGTACTTCCGCGACGAGATGGGCCAGGACGTGCTGCTGTTCATCGACAACATCTTCCGCTTCGTGCAGGCGGGCAGCGAGGTCTCCGCGCTGCTCGGGCGCATGCCCAGCGCCGTCGGCTACCAGCCCACGCTGGCCACCGAGATGGGCGCGCTGCAGGAGCGCATCACCTCGACCAAGCGCGGCTCGATCACCTCGGTGCAGGCCATCTACGTGCCGGCCGACGACATCACCGACCCGGCGCCGGCCACCACCTTCGCCCACCTCGACGCCACCACCGTGCTCGACCGCGCCATCACCGAGCGCGGCATCTACCCGGCGGTGGACCCGCTGGCCTCGACCTCGCGCATCCTCGACCCCAAGCTCGTGGGCGAGGAGCACTACGCGGTGGCGCGCTCGGTGCAGCGCATCCTGCAGCGCTACCGCGACCTGCAGGACATCATCGCCATCCTCGGCATGGACGAGTTGTCGGAGGAGGACAAGCGCCTGGTGGCGCGGGCGCGGCGCATCGAGCAGTTCCTCTCGCAGCCGTTCTTCGTCGCCGAGGCCTTTACCGGACAGCCCGGCAGGTACGTCAAGATCGAGGACACGATCAAGGGCTTCAAGCGCATCGTGGACGGCGAGCTCGACACGCTGCCCGAGCAGGCGTTCCGCTTCAAGGGCACCATCGACGAGGTCGTCGCCGAGGCCGAGCGCATGGCGGCGCAGGCGTGAGCGGGGCGGGGGCCTGACCATGGCGGCGCAGTTCGAGCTGGCGATCCTCACCCCCGAGCGCTCCGTGTTCGAGGGCCGGGTCGAGTACGTCGAGGCGCCCGGCCTCGCGGGCAGCTTCGGCGTGCTCGCCCACCACGCCGCGCTCGTCACCCCGCTGGGGGCGGGCGTCCTCCTCGTGCGCAAGGCGGGCGGCGACGAGGTGCTCTGGCAGGTGAGTGGCGGGTTCTTCGAGGTGGGCGGGGACCGCGCCACCGTGCTGGCCGACGAGGTCTCCGCCGGCCCGGCCTGAGGGCGCCCACCGGCACGACGGCGCGTCCCGCCCCCCGTCCGCCGGCCGGGTCCGGTCCCGCTACCGCGGGGCGGGCCCCCTCCGGTCTGACAGGTTCCGGACAACCCGCGGCCCGGGCGGGCACAGACTCTGGGTGTCGACAAGCCGCACGCCCTGCCCGGCCGTGAGGCCCCCGGCCGGTACGACCCGGAGGTGAGCGATGTTCCGCATGCCCATCGACGTCACGGATCTCGACGCGCGCCGGCTGCGCGCGATGCTCTCCGCCTTCGACGACCGCTCCGGTCCCGGCCGGCGCGAGTTGAACCAGTTGCGCGGCGAGCTGGAACGGGCGCGGGTCGTGCCGGCGCACGAGGTGAGCGAGCGCGTGGTCACGATGCGTTCCGAGGTGCTGCTGCGCGACCTCGACAGCCAGCAGGAGTTCACCTGCACGCTGTCCTACCCGGAGGAGTCCGACGTGGACACGGGGCGCATCTCGGTGCTGGCGCCGGTGGGCACGGCCATCCTCGGCTACCGCGAGGGGACCGTCGTCGAGTGGGAGGTGCCGGCCGGCCGGCGGCGGCTGCGCATCGAGAAGATCCTGTACCAGCCGGAGGCGTCCGGTCACTTCGACCGCTAGTCCGCCCCGCACCCCCG